>QIGP01000265.1 GCA_003228965.1 Gammaproteobacteria bacterium | reverse complement strand
GGCGGTATCAAAACACTTTCTGATAACGTCACAGACACACTAGCTGGTGCCCCGGTAAGAGTCAGACTTACAGGATCGACAAAACCCTGAGATGCTGTGAGCGCAAGTTGAGCAGAGGTAGTACCTACTCCGCAGACGTCCAGGCGTTCCGGGTTTACTTCAAGCATAAAAGAAGGTGCCAAGGACGTCGGTTGTAAAATAAACAGGCCAGATTCAATGCCACTGACAATTACGTTACCGCTTTCAAAATACGGATACGTACTCCAGGCACCATTAAAATTGGCGTTGTCATTGGCTGGGTAAACGTCAAAAAAAGCCTCTTCCGTTAAAACCGCGTTCGCTGGATCTTCGGCTTTCAAAATTCGAAGACCTGCGCGGTAGTTAGCCTGATACGCGTATTCGCCTTTAACGTACAGATTGTGGTCAATAGCGGCAGTAGAGCCTAAGTGCTCACCGACAAGAAACGGAGCGGACGGATCGCTAACATCGAACACGCGTGTTTTCGTGTTGTGCCCTTGCCCTGTCTCGTCAAGTTCGTCGTCAAGTATAAAATAGTTGTGATCTTCAGTCAGCCAGCCCTGATGCGTATAGCCTGAGTTGGGATAAGGCAGTCGAGCCAACTGCACAGGGTTAGATTTGTCGGAGACGTCTACGATTGTCAGAGTGTCTGCATTGGAGTTAAAGCAGATTTCGCTGCCGTGGTGCCAGCGGTGTGAAACGCCGCCAAATACAACACACTGTGCGTCGTGCGTGTAACCGTCGTCGGAATAACAACCTGCGCTGGTTGGAGCGGCAGGCGATGAAACGTCGATCATGTGCAAACCACCTGAACACGTACTCGTCCCAACCGCGTAGGCAAATCCGCTTGCTTCGTTCATGACGATGTTGTGAGCGTTACCAAATTCTGAGTAGTGCGCTGTGTTGCTAAACGTCACTGGCGGTCCGGTCAATCCTCTCAGCTGGGTCAAATCGAATACCTGCATGCCGTGACCACCCGCTTCACTGACAATGTACGCGTGGTTTTTTGACACCTTGATATCACGCCAGGTTGAGTTGGAAGTATGCGTTGGTAGATTACCCAAATAGACAGGACTTGAAGGATTTGAAATATCGACAAACGAGGTTCCGCTTGTACGTCCCATGATGGCGTATTCTTTGCCGGTCTGAGGGTCCGTCCAACCCCAAATATCGTTACCGCTACCCCCACCAATATCGCCAAGAGGCATGAACGCCAGCAGGTCGATGTTGTTACATGGATAGACGCCAGCAAAGCCACCAGTGCATTCGGTCGCGGCCTGTGCCCGCGTTGAGCGCGCAGGCAAATTTTCGGCAAGCACCGAACCAATCGGCGAGAAGGTTTGAGGTGTCAGGCTGTTTACGTTGACTTTACCCTGAGGCGTACCCACCGGGCAAGACCAGGCCGGAATGGCCAGCATAGCCACAACCGGAACCAATACGGCACGGCTTATGGCTGAAATCTTGTTCATCATATTGTTCCCCTGGTTTTTAGAATGAGGCGTCCTTCTTGATGGGACATTTATTACTAGCAGCAGTACACAGTACTGGTTTGCAGCCCCTTTTCGCAAATAGAGATCTCGTTAATTGGCACCATTAACCTCTATATTACAATGGTTTGAGAGCAGCCTAGTCAGTTAACACTAGCCCAAACGCCGGGCAGCCTGAAGCGTGTTGCGCAACAAACACGCGATTGTCATTGGCCCTACACCACCGGGTACCGGAGTGATGGCCCCCGCCACCGGTTCGGCCCCCGCAAAATCAACGTCACCAACCAGTCGACCACGCCCCCCGTCCTCAGCGTCGATTCGATTAATTCCGACGTCGATTACAATCGCACCCGGTTTAATCCAGTCGGCCTTGATCATTTCAGGACGCCCAACAGCGGCAACCAGTATGTCTGCTGTACGACACAAAGCGGGCAAATCCCGAGTACGCGAATGAGCAATGGTCACCGTGCAACTTTCACCTAACAAGAGTGACGCCATCGGTTTACCTACTATGTTTGAACGCCCAACTACTACCGCATTCATGCCGGACATATCGGCGCACTGATCTTTGATCATGAGCCAGCATCCTAAAGGCGTACAGGGCACAAACCCCTCACCACCGATAACCAGTTTCCCAACGTTGTTAATGTGAAACCCGTCGACGTCTTTGTCAGGTGATATGGTGTTAATCACCAGTTGTTCGTCGATGTGGTTGGGCAACGGAAGCTGTACGAGTATCCCGTGAACAGCGGCATCGTTGTTTAGGGTATCCACAAGCTCAAGTAAATCTTTCTGCGAGATTGATTCGGGCAGTTCGTGAGTAAACGAATTAAACCCTACTTCCTTCGCCATTTTGCCTTTGCTGCGCACGTAGACCTGGCTGGCAGGATCCGAACCCACGATGACAACAGCCAAGCCTGGAGTTGTGCCCTTGGCGACCAACTCCGAGGTTTCTACCTTAATCGTATCGCGTAACGTTTGCGCTCGCGCTTTACCGTCAATTAGATCGGCCATTTTTTTGGGTTCTCCAAGGACATGTTGAGTGGGAAACTGCGACCTCTGTGAGGCCAAACCAACAAGCGTAAGTTCACACCAGGTGACCCGACTGCGAGTGCGACCACTTTAAGCCGGATTGTGGCGAAACTCCACGTCACAAGGGAAACCAACACGACACCAATCTGTTTGTGTGCGGCGCACTGAGTGGCGTTGTCAATCGACGTGGTTGTTCTCGGGGAGCTTGCGTTTCAAGGCCTCATTCACCGCTCAAACCTGATGGAAAAATGCATGGCGGGCCGCTTTCGTAATGAATGCGTAGCTAGTTCTTAAGTGAACTCGATACTACGACGATTCTGGAACGTCAAGCACGCCTCGACGTATTTGATCAAGCTCGAGCGATTCGAACAATGCCTGAAAGTTTCCTTCGCCGAATCCGTCGTTACCCTTACGTTGTATAATCTCGTAGAAAATCGGGCCAATAACGTTCTCTGTAAAAATTTGCAGCAGCAATCCCTGACCTTTGTCCGGCGCCCCGTCGATCAATATATTACGTTTGCGCAGCTCTTCAACCGACTCGCCGTGGCCCGGTAAGCGCTCATCAATCAGATCGAAATAGGCTTCCATGGTGTCCTGTAAACCAATTCCGCGCTCCGCCAGCTCGTCGACGCTCTTA
Organism: Gammaproteobacteria bacterium; assembly: GCA_003228965.1. Lineage (GTDB taxonomy): Bacteria > Pseudomonadota > Gammaproteobacteria > Steroidobacterales > SZUA-146 > SZUA-146. The sequence goes on along the minus strand of QIGP01000265.1, from coordinate 805 downwards.
TAGATGTCGTCGGTCCCTAACGCGATGTGCTGAATACCTTCACCTTTGTACTCTCGTAAAAATTCTTCAATTTGACTCTGGTCGTCCTGGCTTTCATTAAGCGGTATACGAATCTTCCCACACGGGCTGGTCATCGCTTTTGATATCAGCCCTGTTGCCTGGCCTTGAATGTCGAAGTAGCGAATTTCGCGAAAGTTGAACAAGTCCTCGTAAAACGAAGCCCACTTGCTCATTTGCCCACGGTGTACGTTGTGAGTCAGGTGATCCAGGTAGGTAAGACCGGTGCTGGCTGCGGCCATTTTTTCCTGCCAGCCTTCCGCAAATTCAAAGTCGATGTCGTAAATCGTGCCGTCTGTGTACCGATCGACAAAATACAATCGACTCCCGCCAATCCCTTCGATCGCGGGAATATTCAGCTCCATTGGACCTGGGTCAGACGGGCAAGGTGTTGCACCGAGCTTAACGGCGCGCTCAAAAGCCAGACGAGCATCGGCTACACGGAAGGCCATAGCACACGCGCACGGCCCATGGTCTTTAGCAAATTCCTGAGCGAAGCTATCTGATTCGGCGTTAATAATGAAGTTGATATCATTCTGCTTGTGCAAAGTGACGTCTTTTGAGCGGTGACGCGCCACTTCGACAAAACCCATTTTTTCAAACAGGGCGCGAAGCGCCTGCGGATCCGGCGCAGCATATTCAACGAATTCGAATCCATCGGTCCCCATTGGGTTTGTTGGTGTTTCTGTACTCATCGATGACATCCCTTGGTAAGTGCATCAGACCGCTAGTATAACGTCAATTAGGC
>QIGP01000249.1 GCA_003228965.1 Gammaproteobacteria bacterium | reverse complement strand
GTTTGGTATTATTGGTCGACGACGCGCTGCGTAGAGCTTTGCCAGTCAATTAATTTCGACTGGAATGGTTTAGAAAAAGCCCCGTTTAGCGGGGCTTTTTTTTAAGTTGGAACAGCCGTCCCGCCAAGCGGGGCTTTTCTTGAGTTGGACTAGTAGCCCCGGAATTACGGCACCTGCTTAACGTCGCATTAACAACCTCCTGGACCGGCATTTCTTGTCCCGGACCGAATGCAGTCACCAAGCGTCTTGCTTCAAGCATTGCTTTTGCACAATCGCGCGACCGCACACGCAGCGGCCGCGCGTAAGCGGTCATTTAGTTGATGGCACTGGGGCCGGGTGTTCCCAGAAATTGACTGCCGAACAGGGCAACGTCAAGGAAATTTACGGCGCCGTCGCCATTGAGGTCGGAGTCAAATTCGCCGCTTTGGAATATGTCATTTTGCAAGAGCACCAAATCGAGAAAGTTGATCACGTTGTTGTTGTCAAAATCGGCGTCGCAGATATTGCCAAAGCCGTCGCCATTGCTGTCGCGCTGATCGGTGTTGGCACTTAACACGCAGTTGTCACAGGCATCCCCTATGCCGTCGCCGTCGCCGTCGTTCTGGCTTGGGTTTGCATTCGCGGCGCAGTTGTCTTCGGCGTTTGAGACGCCGTCAAGATCGCGGTCAATCGCCACACGCTGGGCGTAACCTGGAGGGACTGCCGTATATGTGAGTCGGTCCGTGTTGCTTTGAACCAGATTTCGAAGAGCAACCGCCGAAAGGGCAGGTGCACCAGAAACGGCGCTTTGGAACGTGCCGTTTGCGCGTCGCGCGTAGCTCACAGGTACGCCGTTAACAAGACCGTGTGCCACAACGTCGACTTCAGTGACGTTGCCTCCAAGTACTTTGGATGTAAACGGTGATGCTGCCCGATCGAGCAGTAGCTCAATACGATCGAGTACGTCTTGATGGCTTGGGCTTGTCAAAGTGATTTGTTGCCCGGTTACAGGCGCCAGATCGGTGTCAAAGACCATCATGTAGTCGACCATGTCTGCGCGCGCCTGATTGTCTTCAAAGCCGACTGTATTGTTGAGTGCGCTTTGGAATACGGTGGCTCTGAAAAACCGGAACAGAGTATCTGTGCTGCCGTCGTGCAAAAAGCCTGTGCCGCGAATCTGCTCGCCCTGGTGGCTGGTGTCGTTGGGCAGGAAAAAATCGGACTGAGGCATGCCAAACATACCGACTTTTTGATACATGTTGCGCAAGTGAGGAATTTTGAATATTTGTTCTTCGTCTTCAAAACTTGCGGCTGTGGAAGTTCCAAAATGTCCGAGTGCGGGGTTGAGTTCGTGGCAGCCGTTACACGTGAAGCCGTCTTGTTCGCCGGTGAAATCGAAAGAAGCTCCGTCAGATCGACGGGTGCCCAGATAAAAACTCTGACCGGCCAGTTCTTGTGCGTTAAGTGAATTATCCAACGCGCGGACAGGATTCGGCGGCAGAGCAAGTTCCAGCGCGAAGTTGGTAAAGCGTGTCATGTCCTGTGTTGTAAGTTCGTCGTTCTTTCCCAACAGGCCGGGAAAGGCCACGTTAAAATTCAAAAACGACAGCACTTCATCGGTAGCGTCGGTGCCGAACTCTCCAACCGCACGGTCTCCACGCCAGTGCATAGCGCCTGAGTTGGACATGCCGCGTAACGTTTGCGTTGTCATCGGGCCTTTCATGGGGTGGAGTTGGTTAATATTGCCCGTTCCATTGATCGAGTCGGAGGCCTGATTCAGGAGTTCCACAATGGTCTGTAAGTTAACAGGGAGGGGGCTGTCGATAACGGCTTCATCCGGATTGCCAAGATCCCAGGCAAGTCCATCCATGTCGGCAAATATATGACAGCTGGCGCAAGTCGCTTCGCCGTTGGAAGAAGTTAGATTTGCATCGTACAAAAACGGGCGGCCTTCAACAACAGTAACGGGCTCGGGATTGTGCAATGAACGGGTAGTAATAACGCTACCGTCGTTTAGATCGATGGCTACTACAGAGTTATCAAAGCGCGTACTAACGTAGAGACGATTGCGAGCTTCATCGAGTACAACGCCTGAGGGACCTCCAGGCACGTCGATGTAGTTGAGGCTTGCGGAGGCCGGGTTAAACGTGCCATCGACAATAGTCGACGTGTCGAATACGCCTACTTTGTTGGAGCCGAAGGCGGTCAAATAAAGTGTACTGCCGTCATTGCTTATGGCCATATCGGTTGGAGTGGCAAGTGAAAGGTCTTTAATGCCAGATGGTGCGGGCGTTACGGAGTAATCGATGTGACTGTTTAAACGCTGTTTCACTGTCCCTGTCGAGGTCAGTACGGTGAGTCGAGATTGGGCCAGGTTGCCTTGTACCGTACTACCGCCGAAACTGCCTGCTCCCTCAAAGCGTACTTCGTTAACCGACTCGGTATTACTGACATAGACATCGCCGTTGCTTGGGTTTACAACCATGTTGAACAGCGTGGTTCCAACCCCTGTGAACCGATTGGTTTCTGTCAGGGAGGCTGCATCAATGGCAAACACATCATTGTCGGGGAGAGAGAAGCGGATGCCGTTACTCCAGTTACGCTCTAGCTGATCACGCCATTCGCCACTGGTTTCGTCGTATTTAACGATCAGGCTGGTCTCAGGTGCGTTGTCGCCGTGGACATTGGTTGACGGGCCGGGCAGGCCACCGGGCAGGGTTCCGCCCGCCAATCCGTTTGGAGAAGTAACGCCGTCACCGGAGCACGTATCAGTCCCAAAACCGTTACAAACAACTCCTTCATTGACGACGGCCGTCTGATTACCCGACATAAATACGGCCGCGTAAACGGTAGCACCGTCAGGGCTTACGGCCAGTGCTCGCGGTGTGTCGCCAAAAAGTTCGATAATTTTTAACGGCGTGCCACCCAGGCCACTTCCCGTATTGGCGCCGTCAAACACCCAGATATCGGCGCGCGGAATGCTTGCTGTAGTCAATTGCGGATCACCAGCGCCCACCACGCCGTTAAGCGAAGAGTGAGTTCGATGTTGTCCGCGATGTGCCGTGGTGACAAACGCACGTCCATTGCCCGCAAAGACTACATCGCGAGGTTCGTCGCCCACTAATAGTGTTTTGACGACGCGAGGCGTGTCGGACAGTTCAACAATGCTGATGCTGTCGGACAAGTGATTAACTACCCAGGCTTCTTGATTGCTACGGAAGTTCACTGTCACGGGTTCCATGCCAACCGGCAGCGAATACTCGTGCACAAAGCCGTCGCTACGCAGAGCGAAAATTTCGATGTGATTGTCAGAAGTATTAACGGCGATCAAACGACTTTCGTCAGGCGACATGGCGAGCGGTCGTACATGGCCGCTCTCGAAATGCATGTAAGATATTTGTGCCGACGACGATTCGACAAAAAAGTTAAGCGTAACAAACGCCAAAACCATCCACCCTGAAACTAAACGTAATTGCATCGTGCACCCCATGACTTTAGTAGTTGTGTGAATCGCTGCGCCTGAGGGTATACCCCTGATTATTAGTTTTTGCGCACGAGTAAAACCTTATCGCTTAAGTGTAGCCCAAGCTCTGGACAGGTGCTGGTGAACAATGATTATGCGTCGATTTTTGCGCTGTATTTGTCGCAATCGCACGTATATAAGTGGATTGTCAGGCTAAATTTCCCCTGCCTATAGCGTTCTGGCGTTATGTGACATCGGGCCCTGTGCAACGATGCTGAAGTCGAGGTAAACTGCAGCGAATCTGTTAAGTCGGTGCAACTACTATGTCCCGCCCTGAATTCTCTTTGTCGGACCCTGAAGACCATACGGTTGTAGCACGCAGTCCGAGTCACTTTACTCATCTCGGCGATAACCGCCCCTATTTGAGTGTGGTCCACCCTCGCGGCAAAATTGGCCGTTTCCCCATTTCGACCAAAGGTTTGGTGGTAGGGCGAGGCAGGCACGTAGACGTTGTACTCGAGGACGCGCAAGTGTCGCGTCGTCACTGTCTGGTCCGATTAACAAAAGGCGGCATTGTTGCCGAAGATCTCGGTTCAAC
>QIGP01000321.1 GCA_003228965.1 Gammaproteobacteria bacterium | reverse complement strand
CCGCTTTCAAGAAATGCTGGTAGCCGAAATTAGGCGAGCACAAAATACTTGTGTGACGTTCGGCCGCAAGTTCCATCCACAGTTTTGGCCGACGTACAAACAAACTCGTGTCCATAATGGCGTGGCTCATACCAGCTGCAAGTACGCCTAAATGAAAGCCAATCAGGCCCATATCGTGCGTTAGTGGCATCCAGCTTAGAGCACGGTCGTTTGACGTCCATTGTGCGCCTTCAACAATGGCGCGAATGTTCGTCGTCACGTTTTTATGCGTTAGACACACGCCTTTGGGATTGCCGGTTGAACCGGAGCTGTACTGAATAAAGGCGAGTTGATCCTCGCTTGATTCGTACTGCCTGCCGACGCTTGAGTAGTCACAGTCGTCAGGAGCAATCCAGCGCGAGGATTCTTCGAGCACAGCAAGCGTCGCGTCGCTTTTTGAAGCAAAGTCGTGCAGTCGTTGTGACAGATCCTTAGTGGTGTAAAGGCGAGGGTTGTTTAACTGTTCGACTATGCGCAGCAGTTTGCTGCGGTGATCGTCGCTAATGCCTACGGCAACAGGTACCGGTACCATTCCACCGAGTACGGCCGCCCAGAATGCAACAATAAAGTCTTCGTTGGATTGGGTGTGAATCACCAACTCATCGCCTGCACTCATGCCGCGGGCCTGGAGAGTTGCGAGTACGCTGCTTGCTTTGGCTTTAAGCTGTGCAGGGGTAAACGTGTTTACGTTGTCCTGACCTTGAATGCATTCAATCCTCAAATCGGACGATAGCTGACTGTTTAGAACATCAGTCAGCGTTTTAAACGACGGCATATCAGGTAGCCCTTGGTGTGATGTTGAGATGGATGGCGTCGCTTGAACGTAAATTAATACCAAGCTCGCATTCGGGTCGGGTATCGGATTGCGGCCGAAGTTTGAATCGAGGCAGCAGCGTGGCCAGCATGAGCTTCATTTCCAAAAACGAAAAATATTCGCCTAGGCAACGCCTTGGCCCCAATGAAAAGGGCAAGGATAAACCAACCTGATGGGTTTTGTCCGGTGCGTAGCGTTCGGGATCGAAGTCGCGGGCATTGGGCCAGTGTGCTTCTGTCGTGTGTAGCACCAAAGGCGAAATGTAAATGTCGGTATCTTCTCCGATGGCAAGGTCGTCAAGTGTAAAGGCAGTAACTGCGCGTCGGGTAAACAGCCACACGGGCGGGTAAAGACGTAACGTTTCGTCGAGTACTTGCTGCATGTAGCTGAGCGTAGCAAGAAGGTTTGAATCCAGTTCAGCATCTGGTTCAATTTTTTCTTCGAACTCACTCAGTAGCTGACTCTCGACTTCGGGGTGCGTGGCAATCAGGTGCCAGGCCCAGTTAAGAGTGCCGGCGGAGGTTTCGTAGCCCGCCACCGTCAGGGTGATGATTTCGTCTAGCAGTTCTTTGTCGTTAAAACCCACGCCCTCTTTGTCAGTTTGTCCCATGAGCATGGTCAGAAAGTCGTAGTCGGAGGACGAGGGCTGCGTCCTGCGCTGTTCAATCACTTTTAATATGAGCGATCGAAGTTCACGAACCTGTAGTACCACTCTCAGGTCACGCGTTGCATCTTCACTTAAAAATGCGAACGGGTTCTTGCCGTCGGTCACAATCGAGTTGTCGTAGTCGTCGCCGAAGATCGCGCGCAAGATTAGCTCAAGACCTGCGTCATTCATTTCTCGCGTGACATCGACCGTTTGTTCTTGGGACTGTGCAAGCCTCTCCCAGCGCTCGACACGATTGAGACAACACTTGTGCATCATGTCGATCAGTTTGTGTAGCTGCTTGCGAGAAAATGCGGGTTGAATCATGCGTCGTGAACGGCGCCAGGTGGTACCGTCGCTCACAATGAGGCCGTTGCCAAGCAGCATTTTCACGCGCTCAAAACCAGGGCCTTTGTTAAATTTGTCGTGGTGCTTTACCAATAGGCGGTGGATCAGGTCCGGTTGGTTTATGAAGAGCCCTTGTCGGCCTTTTGGACTTTTTACAGCAACCACGTCGCCGTACTCGCTTTGTAGAGCGCGAAGCTTGACCAGGCTTTGTGGGTCTACGCCCAGAGCTACTGGTTCGGCAGGTCCAGGGGGCGAAGTGAGAGTGGAATCGGAAGGGCTCATTGTTAACCATAAGATCGCGCATTGTTGCGCATGTCGCAGTTTACAATGACGCTGTCTTGACCGATAGTGCAGCCTTGAAGATCGGTGATGCCCTGGAGTAACCCAACAGGTCAAATGGTTGAGGACACGCTTAAATGACGGACGACAAACACTCCATAGAAGCACGCCGAGGTGCCTCGTCGCAGCGTCGTATGACGCTGGGTCGGCGGGTTTCCTATGCGATCGGGTTGCCGCTGTTACGCTTGGTATTGCGTGTGCTATGGGTGAGCTACCGGGTGCAGCCCGTCCAGCTTCCGGCAAGCGTCAGCCAAATGATCGACAGCAACACGCTGTTCGCGCCGTGCTACTGGCACCAAAACCATATTCTGTGCACCAGCACCATCAAACAGTGGATAAGGCGGGGGCTTAAAACGGCGTTTCTTATTTCCGGATCGGTGGACGGCGAAGTGCCTGCCCGTGTCGCCACCGCCTGGGGCGCTGAAGTCATTCGTGGATCAAGCAACACATCGGGTGCTCTGGTGCTAAGAGACATGCACGCGACCATGAAGCGCGGTGTTTCAATTGTGACCACGGCGGACGGGCCGCTGGGTCCGCAACATCACTTTAAAAAAGGCGCTGTGCTAATGGCGCGTATTGGTGGCGCACCTTTGGTAGCACTTGGCTGCGCGACCGATCGGGCCTGGGTACTGGACAGGCGGTGGGATGAATTTGTTATTCCAAAGCCGTTTGCCCGTGTTGCCATTTGTGTTTCCGAACCGATCAAAGTACCCAAGGGTACGCCCACGGATCAACTTGAGACCTATCGACAGGCTATGGAAGATGCGATTAATGAGCAGTCGGAGCGGGCGCGGCAGGTGTTGGAAAGCCGAGGCTAGGTTGTTGTCAATTCACCGTTAGAATTGCCCCTTCCGGATTACCAGTGAACCCCTGGCCAGAAAAATACAAGATATTGTATAATGTTCTGCGAAGTACTGCGACTATTGGGTATATAGCGACCATTTCGGGGTAGCCGCGTGGCGGTCAAGCAGGACTTTCAACACATATTGAGCGAACACGCTGCGATGATTCAGCGCATAGCTCAAACCTACGAACGCCGACCGGCGCTTGTACAGGAAGTGGTTCAAGAGGCGGCGTTCGCACTGTGGCGGGCCTTGCCGAACTTCCGTGGTGACAGTTCAATCCGCACGTTCGTTGGTCGTATCGCACACAACGTGTGTGTAAGCCACGTGCGTAAAGAATCCAAAAGCCAGTACGACGAACTGCCCGAAGCCATTCCAGACCCTGGTCCACTGCTTGACGACAAAACCGACCAGGACTTGCGCCGCGAATGGTTGCTTGCAGCTGTTCGAGAGCTGCCCTTGAGTCTACGCCCGGTAGTTACGCTACATCTCGAAGGGTTTAGTAACACCGAGATTGCCGAAGCGTTGGCGCTTACCGCAAACAACGTTGGCGTTCGCCTCACCCGGGGTCGAACGCTACTTAAAGTCCGTATCGAGGCCAAAAAATGAACGATTCCAATGACGACTTCGAGCTTCAGGACCTATGGCAAAAGACACCACCGGTAGATGTGGACAAGCTCGTGCAAAGCGTTGCGAAAGCGCACAGGCGTATGCGCCGGTTTTTTTACTTCGAGCTTGGCAGCTCACTACTCGCTCTGGCGTTCCTGGCCTGGTTGTTGGTAGAGCACGTGCTTGGTGACCAGTGGTGGCAAATTGCCCTTCTTGGCGTGATTGCAGTTGCAGCGCAAATTTGGATGTGGTCCTGGCGGCGAGGGTTGTGGAATGCCTTTGCGAAATCGCCGGGGGAACTGTTTGAGTTAAAGCGTAAACATCTTCTTCTGGATATCAAAATTGCTCGATCCTTTTCCTGGGGTTCAGTGATCGGCGGTTTTACCGGTCTTGCTCTGAGCTATATGGATAAGAGCGAAAACCCCCTGGATCTTTCAGAGATTG
>QIGP01000338.1 GCA_003228965.1 Gammaproteobacteria bacterium | reverse complement strand
GGCTGGAATACGTCGGCAATTTTGCCTTCGTTAACCAGTACCGCTACCTGCGACTCACGTACGGTGAGCGCTGCTCCGTACTTGATCTCGTTGCCGTAGCGCTCAAAGCGATAAACCATGGTGTCGGCGGAATCGTCGGTCCATTCAATAATGTCAACGAATTCACCAAACAGTTTTTCCCAAAATCCCATATCTAACTCCTGTGATTGTACCGACTAACTGGTGGCGCCAGAGCTTGCCGAAGCCAATTTATCTCTAAGGTTTGCTTCCATTTCCTGAAGCTGCACGACCGCTTCAGCACGACGGCGTTTGCCTTCACCAGCGATTTGCAGGCTTTCTTCAATGGTGTCGATGAGCGTCTGATTGGCTTTCTTCACGACATCGACGTCAAACACGCCGCGCTCAATTTGTGCCCGAATTTCAGCGTTGGCAGTTTTTAGTGCAGTTGCGTTTTCTTCGAGTAGTTCGTTGGTTAAGTCTGAGGCCGCTTTTACTGACTTGGCAGCGGCATGAGAGCGTGCAATGGTTACAGAAGTAGCCAGCTGGGTTTGCCACAGCGGAATGGTGTTGGCCATAGTGCTGTTAATTTTGGTAACCAACCCTTTATCGTTTTCCTGCACAAGTCGAATGCTGGGCAAGCTTTGCATGGTGACCTGGCGAGTAAGCTTAAGGTCATGGACGCGCCGTTCCAGGTCGTCACGAGCGCTACGAAGGTCACGCAGTTCCTGCGCTTTGATGACGTCGTCGGTTTGCTTGGCTTGTTCATTCAGTTTAGGAATGACGTCTTTATCCAGTTGGCTCAGTTTTTCGTCGCCTGCCGCAATGTAAAGTTCGAGATCGTGGAAGTACTGAAGGTTGGCTTCGTACAGTCGATCTAGCGAAGTAATGTCGGTAAGTAGTCTGGTTTTGTGCGAGTCCAGCTCGTTGCTGATTTTGTCAATTTGCTTGCGTACGCCTTCGTAACGCTGCAAAAATTTAACGATGGGCTTGGCACGGCCAAAAATCCTGGCAAAGAACCCGGGTTTTTGCAGGCCGTCTGCGTCGAAGCCGCGAAGCGTAGCAACCATGTCACTTAGTGAGTCGCCAGCGGCGCCAAGGTCTTTGTTTTTGACCCCTTCGAGCATGCTGTCTGCCACCGTAGTCAAATGTTCTTGCGCTTTGGAGCCGAAGAAAATGATTGAATTGGTGTCGGACAGATTGATGCTGTCCATCAGCTCGTCAATTTTGGCGCGCTCCTGAGGAGCGGCCGACTCGTACACGACCATGGTGTCTTTCAGTTCGGGAAGATTGGCTGCTGCTACATGCAGGTCGCCGCCAACAACGGTAGTCGCGCCGAAATCGACGCCGGGTTCTTTCTGGTTAGCCATTTGTGTGCTCCAAAATATTCGGGTATTCGTGACTGTGAGTTAGCCGCGAGGCCTAGCTCACCCCTTCTTTTTTCAGTTGCATTTGCAATACTTCGATTTGTACATCGAGGTCAAAGACGTCGTCTTGCAAAAGTTTTTCTTTTTGCTCGCTAAAGGTGTTTTCGATGGTGTCGAGCACATTACGAAAATTGGTTTCCAGCAGGCCGTCGGAATCGTTGGCGTGGCTGCGCGCGTAGCCTTCGGTGACCCGAACAGCTCCGTCGAGGTAAACGTTCAAAAACTTCCGTGCCCTACGTAAATCGCCTGGGTCTTCTTCAATGACGCTAATAATTTCGCGCGCCTTGTCAGTGATGCGATGCAGGCGTTGGCCAAGTTCTGAATTGGGGATGCGTCGACTGGCCAGTTCAATCGCGTCGATCTTGTCCTGCGCGCCCGAAAGTGCTTCAACAATTTCTTCGGTAGTGTAGCCGTGAGAGGCAGAGGCGACGCCTTTGTCGCCGCGTGGATCGGCTCCGTAGTGCATGAGCGAGCCGATGCCTGCGAGCATGCCTGTTATAGCGCCTACCGTGAAGCCGTGACCGACCAGGAAAGCGGTCGCAAGAAAGGTGCCGGCGGCGACCAGTAATGCGCCGAGGGTTTTACGCGGCGTGGCCGGAGCGGTGGCAATCTTGCGGCGTCGAAATTCGACTTCGGCCTGAAGCCCGCTGCGGTTAAGGATCGCGCCTAGCCACACCAGCGCAAGCGCTGTGACCGCGGTAATGAGTCGATCGGTATTGCCCGACGCAATGGATGAAATCACCACCCATAGCAGAGGCATAGGGAGTACAAATAACAAGACGCCTTGTGAGCGCCAGTAACCAGCAGTTTCGCGAGTATACGGCTCAGCCATCAGCGCACTCTCCCGAAGCGAACGCAGTAGCGGATGTCAGGAATGAGCCGTTCACGGGTGTAATGGTAGCGTTGGCGCGAACGGCCATGATTGAAGACACTCCAAGCGTGCCAATTAGCAAGACGGCGCCTAACAGGCGTTTTATCGATGGATTCATGTTGAATTCCCCAAATTGAATTCGTTAAGTCGGTTCCCGCTTGCAGCTATGCCAACGCAGTCGCAAGCCTGCGCCTCCCGGGAAGGCGGTCCAGACGTTATACCCTTTGTTGGACGCGCTTAAGTGACCGTACCCCTGCGCATCGCATCGATAGAGTGCCGCTTACCGCACCCGGCGTCGTAACGCCAAAAATACAGTTTCCTGTACTTTCATAACTATTATAAGGGTTTGAACTACGAAAAGTGTAAATGTTCATGTTTCACCTTATAAATGGTTATATATTGGCCAAATTCAAGGTGACGCGGGTAAAACGCTATGTTCAGAGTCAATGTGTCCGGGCGCATCGTTGCCGTATTTAGTCTGGGTCTTGCCTTGGCGCTAGGGGGTTGCTCGAGTGTGCCGGACGAGCCTGCCGCGAAGATGATGAACGCTTCAAACGGCACAAGTGCACCTCATGGGCTAATTATTCATGGAGGAGCAGGCTCCGGATCAAGAGCCAACATTTCGGCGGAGCGAGAAGCCAGCATGCGTGCTTCGATGAGTGAGGCTTTGAGCGCAGGCTATCGCGTACTGGATGAAGGTGGTACAAGTCTTGACGCCGTTGCAGCTGCGATATTGATACTCGAAGACGCCCCTGTGTTTAACGCAGGCCACGGAGCCGTATTTAACGCGGTGGGTAGCCACGAACTGGACGCGTCTATTATGGACGGGGCAACTTTGAACGCGGGAGCCGCAGCCGGTGTGTCCACCGTACGCAATCCAATCTTGCTTGCCCGGGCGGTCATGGACCATTCGCCGCACGTCATGCTTTCGGGCGACGGAGCCGAAGAGTTTGCTCGCGAACAAAAGTTGGAGGCCGTTACGCCCGATTATTTTGATACAGAACACCGACGCAAGCAGCTTGAGCAACGCCTTGAGCGAGACCGTCGGGCTTCTGATAAGCCATCTACCGGGAGCAAGTCTAAAGTCAGTAGTGACTATTTTGGTACCGTGGGAGTAGTGGCACTGGATCGGGAAGGAAATCTGGCGGCCGGTACGTCAACCGGAGGCATGACGGCGAAACGCTACGGCCGCATCGGCGATTCGCCGGTGGTCGGGGCGGGAACCTACGCTAATAATGCAAGCTGCGGCGTTTCGTCGACCGGACACGGTGAGTTTTTTATTCGCCACGTGGTGGCCTACAACATCTGTGCCCGCATGCAGTATCGCGGTGATTCGCTGGAAACGGCGGCAGGCGACGTCATTATGAAAGAACTGGTTGAAGTTGGGGCATCAGGTGGCGTAGTGGCTATGGACGCCCAGGGCAATATTGCCTGGCCCTTCAACTCAAGCAGTATGGTGCGCGCCCATCAATCTCGTGACCAGGCGCCGCGTATTCTAATTTTTAAAAATGAGTAACGCTGTCAACACTCAGCGAGTCTGTCGGGTTTAAGCTTGGCAGCGCAATGACAGATTGCACCAGCTTGAATAGCAACGCGGAATTCTTGTCTGGTAAATCACGCTGACCACACAAATGAGAGCACTTTCTCAGGACAAGACTCCCGTTGCTCATCCTGTCAGCCTCCCAGTGCGTTTCCACGCCATACACACCAGATTCCATTCGCCTTGCGCCGCATCCAGTCCGCGCAGGTGAAAGCGCCGAAAACCCATCGCCTCTTTGATGATGCCAAACACGGTTTCCACTGTGGATTTTCGTCTGGCATAAATGGCCTTGCCCTCGGCGGTTCGTAGTCGATGCGCCATCGCCGTGTGTGTGGCGAATTGCTAATTTATTACATGAATTCGTGCGATTTTCAAGTCTTGCAATGGCGGGGCTGATTGTTACGATGGTAAGGCAATGCGCGATCTCGCCATCTTAATCATCCACCTATTAGCCACCATCGCTAAACTGATGAGCCCCGGCGGTGCCCG
>QIGP01000140.1 GCA_003228965.1 Gammaproteobacteria bacterium | reverse complement strand
ACACATTGAAAACGGTGGCTTCGATGCGCTTCCCATTGTTGGGTTGTTAATGTTCTTGCTGGGTGTCGTGATTGCCTATCAAGGCGGTATCGCGTTAGAAACCTATGGTGCGAGTATTTACACGGCCGACTTTGTGGGTCTTGCCATGGTGCGCGAACTGTCGCCACTGTTCACTGCGATCATTGTCGCGGGCCGAACGGGTTCGGCGTACACGGCAGAAATTGCAACGATGAAGGTGACCGAAGAGCTTGACGCACTTCGTACCATGGGCATTTCGCCGCTTGAAGAGCTGGCGCTACCAAAATTTTTCGCGCTGCTGGTGTCACTCCCCTTGCTCACCGTATTCGGAGACATCATGGGGCTTTTGGGCGGCATGGTCATGGCCAACAGCCTTCTCGACGTCAGCTTTGCGATTTTCGTCGATCGCGTCACCCAGACTGTATCGCCTACCGATGTCATTGTGGGAGTTGCCAAGGCGCCGGTTTTTGCTCTGATGATTGCGGCGGTCGGATGCTATCAGGGCTTTGAAGTAAAGTCCGGTGCGGAGCAGGTTGGAAAACAAACTACCGTAAGTGTAGTGCAGGCCATTTTCCTGGTGCTGGTTACCGACGCATTGTTCTCGGTTATCTTTAGCAAGCTGGGGATCTAGCATTGTCGGATAACAAGCCAGAAAACATTGTTGAAGTGCGAGACGTAGTAACGCGGTTCGGTGAAAAAGTTGTCCACGACGGGGTGTCTTTTGATGTACGGCGCGGTGAAGTTTTCGCGATTGTCGGCGGCAGCGGTAGCGGCAAGTCAACCATCATGCGTCACATTGTTATGCTCGGTCAGCCTACTGCAGGCTCTATCAAGGTGTTTGGCGAAGAGGTCACCGGGCTTGGAGAGATAGAGTCGTTGTCGGTACGCAAGCGTATCGGTGTGATGTTTCAATACGGTGCGCTGTTTTCTGATAAGAACGTGCTCGAAAATGTAGGTTTACCGCTGCGGGAACACACCAAATTAGACAGCGACTTTATTGATGAGTTGGCCGTCATCAAGCTCAAGCTGTCGAACCTCGACGTGGACGTAGCCCCACTGATGCCTTCCGAACTCAGTGGCGGTATGAAAAAACGTGTCGCCCTTGCTCGTGCCATCGCGCTCGATCCTGAGCTGTTGGTGCTGGATGAGCCGGGGTCCGGTCTGGATCCTGTAAGCGCGCGTGCTCTGGATGAACTCATTGTGCAGCTTAAGGAGCTGTTAGGTTTGACAATTGTTATGATTACTCACGATATGAACTCATTACTTAATGTGGCTGATCGCGCCGTTTTTCTGGGCAGAAACGTGGCGCTTGCCTGCGATACGCCGCAACGCCTGGCAAAATCACAGTACCCCGAAGTGGCGGAGTTTTTTGCTCCGGCGAGGCATTAATATCATGGGCATCGAACGTCTCTTTGATAACCCGCGAAGCGCGTTGCCCGCCGAGCCAGCGCGATTCCTGAAAGGCCGCAAGTTATCGCTCATCTACGCGTGCCAGGAGTTGTTTGTTCCAAAACGAATTACACGCGAACTGTCGGAAAGACTCCGTACGAGGGCTGTTGTATGACGCCAAGATCGAGCTATGTTTTAGTCGGCGTGTTTGTGTTGATGTTGGGCGCTGCCCTCATTGCCGGACTGTTGTGGCTGACTACAGGTGGGCCGCCAAGAGATTACTCCGGCTACCTGGTTTACATGACCGAATCCGTGTCCGGTCTTGATGTTGATGCCGAAGTTAAATATAAAGGCGTCAACATTGGGCGAGTGAGTGAAGTCGGTCTCGACCCTGTAAATCCGGAGCGTGTACGAATTGTGCTGTTAGTGCTGGAGGATACTCCGGTGAAGACAGATACGGTAGCAACCCTTGAAAGCCAGGGCATCACCGGCATTGCCAACATAAACCTAACCGGTGGCTCCAGAGATGCAAGTGTACTAACAAAATTTGAGAATGAAGAATACCCGATCATTGCAAGTCGGCCTTCCTTGCTAATGCGACTTGACGATTCTGTGTCAGAGCTCTTTGACAGTATTATTGCTACGAGCGACAGGTTGGGAGAAGTTCTCAACGAGGAGAACCAGGCTAAAATTGCTGCGACATTGGCGAACTCGGAGCAGTTGACCGCAAGCCTGAGCGCAAGAGCCGAAGAGCTCACGACCTTACTTGAAAATACCAACCTACTCGTTACGAAAGTAGATGCCGCGACGTCACAGTTGCCACAACTGGTCGATCAGTTTACGCGCACGGCCAGTGCGTTGGAATCGATGGCGCTAAATTTAGCGGCCGCCGGTGAAACCTTACAAGCAACCACTGTCGATTTGCAAAACACGGTGTCCAGTAGCGGTACCGACGTACGAGCATTTACATCGAGTGCGATGCCGCAGGCCAACCAGCTCATTCAAGAGTTGAAAATAACCGCCGGTAATTTGCGTGCAGTGAGTGAGTCACTTCAGGATGATCCAAGTCGGCTATTGTTCGGTAGTCCTGAACCCGAACCAGGCCCAGGAGAATGAGCATGCCAGTTCGCTACACACTATTGAAAATCGTTTGCCTCATCACCGCCTGTGTCGCCACGTCGTCGTGTGCGCTGCTACCCTCTTTTGGGACCAAAGTGAAAGCGCGTGAGCAGGTGTACACGCTAAACCCTGTGCTGACTGAATCTCAGCCTTCCGACCTGAGCTCATGTGGCAGTCTTGCACTGGGCGATGCTATGGCCGCTCCCGGGTTTCGCTCGTCGCGTATGGCGTACAGCACAGCATCTTTTGAAATTGACTACTTTGCCTACGCTCGGTGGGCAGACTCTTTTGCCCGC
Source organism: Gammaproteobacteria bacterium (assembly GCA_003228965.1). Lineage (GTDB taxonomy): Bacteria > Pseudomonadota > Gammaproteobacteria > Steroidobacterales > SZUA-146 > SZUA-146. The sequence continues at coordinate 1,289 of QIGP01000140.1, read as the reverse complement.
TTATTGCGTGGTCCTTTGCATCGCGGATTCGCAGCACACGGCGCATTCACCGAAGTCTTGGCAGCACCTACGCTTGCACCCACTAGGTTTCGAGTCGAATTTAACGACGTGAGCGTCATTCAGCGCTTTGCGAGCCGTGAAAGCGTCCAATCCACCGTAGAGCTCGGCGCTAGCGTGCGCGTATTTGCGGTTAATCCAAATCGAGTGTTGGCAACCAGGGACTACCGGCTGAATGCAGTTGCCGATGGCGATCCGGCTAGCGGGGTGGCGGTTGCGAACACATTGGTCGCACAGCTGGTTAATGAAGTTACACGATTTACCAGCGAAGCCTGCAGTAAAACACTCTGATTGGAGTGTCGCTCAACTTGGTACTAGCAGTGCACTGAAGTGAGGCCATTACCAGAAATAAGGGCCTGAGCTAGCCGTGTGTGTTGCGTCACTTTAGACTAGCGCGTATAAATTAATTAATAGTGTCGTGCAGGAGCACACCATGGGACTCGGTAAAGCACTCAAAGACTTGATCCTTCCGAAGGATATGGCCGACCAGCTGGCGCAAATTTCAAACGCGCCTGGCGAATTTTCGCGCGATCCGTGGGGCATGGACAAGGAGCGATCCTGGTTAAGTTTTGCGATTAGCAAACGCCTCTACGACGACTACTTTCGGGTGCAAGCTAACGGGCTTGAAAACGTACCTCATAAAGGACGGCTATTGGTGATTGCCAATCACAGCGGTCAGCTACCTATGGACGGTGTGCTCATCGGTATGGCTCTTTCCACGAATCCCCACGGAGCACGAGCGCCACGTGCCATGATCGAACGATTTTTCCCTACCGTTCCGTTCGTTGGTACTGCACTTAACCATATGGGCGCGGTTATTGGTGATCCGGTGAATTGCCAACGCTTGCTCGAACACGAAGCGTGCATTGTGGTGTTTCCGGAAGGTGTCCGGGGGTCTGGTAAGCCGTACAAAGACCGCTACCAGCTGCAACGTTTTGGTACCGGCTTCATGCACCTTGCAATGATGCACAACACGCCGATATTGCCAGTCGGTGTGGTGGGTTGTGAAGAGACTATGCCAAGCGCAGGCAATATAAAACCGTTAGCCAAAATGCTGGGGATTCCCTATTTTCCATTGGCCTTACCTGTACCGCTACCGGCGCGAGTGACGCTCAATTTTGGTGAACCCATGTCCTTTTCAGGCTCGGTAGAGCGCGAAGAAGACGTGGTTGAGCATGTTGAATCGGTTAAAACCCGCATTCGGGAATTAATTGATCAGGGCTTGTCTGATC
>QIGP01000345.1 GCA_003228965.1 Gammaproteobacteria bacterium | reverse complement strand
GGTAAGTGTTTGCCGCGCCCTTCACGCTCGCAATAACAAAGTGAAGGTTTTCACACAAACTTCAAGGGCACCTCAAACCTATGACACAGATCACATCCTGACTCTGCCTTTGCCCGCACCCGACCGGTATACTGTCAACATAATGACCCTCCTCCCTGACAATTTACTCATGACAAGGCATCTGCAGTGAGCTCTGCGGTTACCGCAAACCAGAACGACAAACTGGTTACTGCGCTATTCGTTATGGGAATGCTTCACGGCATCATAATTTTGGGCGTCAGTTTCGAGTTTTTGCCCCAGCCTGAATTCCTCGGCAGCCCCTCGTTGGAAGTCATCCTGGTGCAAGACCCCAAACAGAGCGACCTTACGCCTGACGATGTGCACTACCTGTCAGAACAAAATCAAAGCGGCGACGGCACCACCACCGACAAAGTGCGCGCCGAATCGAGGCTCAGCAACAACACGCCCATGGCCAATGCCGGCACACAGAGCGGTAACGCATTGATACAAAAGCAGGCCCCTTCCAAAAACGACGTCAGTCTGATCGTATCCAGAAGCCTCTCCGACTATTCGCGTGCAAGCTTGCGCGAACGCGAGGAAAGTCTGGAAAAAGCCGCCGAAGCGCTGTTAATGCACGAGTCAGAAATCGCCCCGGACCTTGTTAGTGAATTTGACGACAACACGCAAATACACAGCCCTGAACTGCGCGAGTTGTTTGTGTCGGTAAACACCAAAAAAACGGACCTGGCGCGCTATCTTGTTCTGTGGAAACGAAAAATCGAACAAGTCGGCACGCTTAATTTCCCGAATCAGTCTTTGCTCGAAGGGCTTTCAGGTAACCCCACACTGGAAGTAGCTATTTCATCCAATGGCTATCTCGAAGATGTGGTACTGCGCAAGTCGTCCGGCGAGCCGCGGGTTGACCAGGCCGCCATGAACATTGTTCGACTGGCCTCACCTTTCGACGCTTTCCCACCCAACCTGCAGTCAAAATACGATGTTATGCGTTTTGTCTATATTTGGCAGTTCGTAGAAGGTGAACAGGGGATAAGTTCAGTGAAACTCCCGGACTCCTGAGGGGTCTGATACTTCATCGCATCAGCGCTGCGCCTGACAGCCAGATTAATGTAACTTTTTTCATCTTGGCGCCGCTTATTTTGGAGTACCATCAGGTCTATGACCCAGTTCGCTAACCAGTTCATGATTGCCATGCCGAGCCTTCTCGATCCGGGATTCACTCGTACCGTATCGATAATTTGCGAACACAATGACCAGGGCGCGCTTGGACTTGTCATCAATCGACCCATCGACCTGAACGTAGGTGATTTGTTCGAGCAAATGGAACTGAAGACCGACGACCATGAACTTGCGACTCAGCCTGTACTGCAGGGCGGACCGGTATCCCAAGATCGCGGGTTCGTACTTCACGAAGAAAAAGGCCCGTGGGAATCAACCATGAGCATCTCTCCCGAACTGCAACTCACCACCTCACGCGACATACTAGAGGCCATGGCCAACGGCGAAGGACCAACACGCGCCCTCATGGCCGTAGGCTATGCTGGCTGGGGTGCTGGCCAGCTTGAAAGTGAAATGGGCGCCAATTCGTGGCTGTCAGCAGACTACGCCGCCGACATTTTATTCGACACACCTGTTGCGCAGCGCTGGACAGCGGCCACTGCTCTTTTGGGCATCGACCCCCATCAACTATCGAGCGAGGCGGGACACGCGTGAATGCGGGGGCCTCTGTGGCCACGGTTCTGGCATTCGATTTTGGCTACCGACGCATTGGTGTAGCCGTTGGCAACGCCTCCATAGAAACGGCCAATCCATTAACCACCGTACACACGCCTGGTACCGAACCTGACTGGCCGCAAATTCTGCAGCTTGTCAAAGAGTGGGCACCTGACCTGATTCTCGTAGGTTTACCGCTAATGCTCGACGACACCCCTTCGGCCAACGCCCCCGCCGCAGAACAGTTTGGCGCCGAGCTTGCGATTAAAAGCAGGCTTAACGTACTGATGGTGGACGAAAAGCTCTCCTCCGCCGCGGCAAAAGAAGCCATCAAGTCCGCCAGGCAGGCGGGTTTGCGCAAGCGCACGCGTCCTGGCGATATAGACAAATTTGCAGCACAGGTCATACTACGCACCTGGCTTAATCAACGCGATGGACGCCGACCTGTACATGGTGATAAATAACTCATGCAGCATTTTGTTTCGATTCAAGAACTTTCCCGCACTGAACTCGAAGCCCTGATTGATGACGCGTTGGTACGCGCTGAAGCGAAGGTCATTCACGACACCCAGCTTGGACACATTTGCGTCGCCAGTCTGTTCTTTGAAAACAGCACACGCACACGCGTGTCGTTTGAACTTGCGGCCAAACGTCTAGGCGCCCACCACGTTAATGTCAATTTAGCGCAGTCCTCGCAAACCAAAGGCGAGACCGTGTGGGATACGGTTGCCACGCTTCAGGCCATGGGCATCGACCAACTTGTCGTACGCACCTCTACTGTAGGGCTACCTGCTGAACTTGCGCTCAAAGCCTCTGATTTAAAAATCATCAATGCAGGTGAAGCCAACGTGTCTCACCCGAGCCAGGCACTGCTCGACCTTGTCACGCTAAAAGAACGCAAAGGTCGCATCGACAACCTGTCGATAGCCATTGTCGGCGATATCGCCCATTCGCGTGTCGCCCGCTCTTTCGTGCAAGGCGCAACCAAGCTTGGATGCAGCGACATTCGCCTGGTGGCACCCAAACAGTGGCAGGCAAAAAGCGCAGACTTCGCAGGTCTTACGTTCACCGACGAGCTTGCGCCTGCGATTAACGACGCCGACGTGGTCATGGCGCTGCGCATTCAAAAAGAACGACTGGAAGCGGACGACCTGCTCGACCTGGAAGACTATCGCGCAGGGTTTTCACTAACGCGGGCGAGACTGGATGCCGCCAAAAAAGATCTGCTGGTGATGCACCCAGGCCCTATCAACCGCAACGTAGAACTCAGCGACGAAGTCGCCGACGGACCCCGTTCCGTGATTCAACGACAAGTCGCCATTGGAGTGCCAACGCGCATGGCGATATTAAGCGCTTTGGCTAAGGTCTAACGAATGACTACCTCTAACCGCAACACCATTTTCCTGGAAGACGCGAAGATCATCGGACATGCCGTGCATAGCGACGAGCAGTTCGTATTGCGTGTACACGCACCCAAATGCGCAGCCAAGGCGCAGGCAGGCTCATTTGCGCACGTAACGTGCGACCCTCAACTGCCCATGCGCCGACCGCTGTCCATCATGCAAGTAGATGTCGAAGAAGGCTGGGTCGACTTTCTCTATAAAAATGTGGGTGACGGACTACGGCTGCTGAGTCAACGCAAAGTTAACGACACCATTAGTGTACTCGGACCTATCGGTAAACCGTTCGAACTACACGATACCCACACCAAACCCTTGCTGCTGGGCGGCGGCGTAGGCATTCCACCCATGGTATTTTTGGCGGATGCCCTGCGCGGTAATGCAAACTTCTCTCCGCTTCTGTTCGTGGGTTCCGAAGTGCCCTTTCCATTCGACCTTACCGACTCATCACTTGACGTCGCAGGCATCGACGCATCGTGCAGGCAAACGCTCAAACTACTCGAAGACTGGAGTATTCCGGCACGCCTTACCACGCTGCAAGGCTACGACGGTTGCTTTGACGGGTATGTCACCCAGGCCGCCGCGCGCTGGCTCGACACATTGAGTGACCAGGAAAAAACACAGGTAGAAATTTTCGCGTGCGGACCAACGCCCATGCTCGAAGCCTGCGCCAAACTCGCCAAAGACTACGGCCTGCCAGCACAGGTATCGCTTGAAGAGCATATGGCGTGTGCCGTCGGGGGTTGTGCGGGTTGTACCGTGCGGGTTGAAACGCCCACCGGACCCGCGATGAAACGCATCTGCGTTGATGGCCCTGTCTTTGATGCGTACGAAGTATTTCCGGCAACCTAAAGCGAACTAAAGCAGACAATCGATTCTTTGTCCGCAGATGCGTCTAGCCTGCACTATTCATGAGTTGGTGGAATTTTCGGTCATTGTGGTGTGGGCAGTTGTGGTGATCGCCCGCCGGGACATAGCCGTAGCT
>QIGP01000336.1 GCA_003228965.1 Gammaproteobacteria bacterium | reverse complement strand
AGGTCGGGCATTTCAGGCTTAGTCATGTGCGTTACTCTGCGTCGCCTTCACCGTCGTCGCTGTCGTCGTCTTCAACGGCAGCAAGCCCAACCAGTTTGTCGTCGCCGCCGATACGAATCAGGCGAACACCTTGTGTGTTTCGACCAATAATCGAAATGTCGTCGACAGGTGTCCGCACCAACGTGCCGTTAGCACTAATGAGCATTGCCTGGTCGTCGCTGTGAACCATTAACGCGCCAACAACGGCACCGTTGCGTTCACTGGTTTGAATGGCAATGACACCCTGCCCGCCTCTACCCTGAGTAGAGTATTCGTCAATTTCGGTACGCTTGCCGTAACCGTTTTCGGTCGCGGTTAAAATTAATGGGCGATCTATTGGCTCAACAGACTCACTACTTTCGTCGTCGCCCGCTTGCACTCGCGCGTTGCCTTCACTAATCATGGCGACAACTTCAGCGTCCTTTGGAAGCTTGATACCTCGAACTCCAGCCGCCGTTCGACCCATAGGTCTTACGTCCTGTTCGTTGAAGCGAATCGCTTTACCGGTGGTAGCAAACAAGAACACGTCCTGTTTACCGTCGGTGATCATGGCGTCGACCAAGTGGTCGTCGTCTTTCAGGCCCAGCGCGATGATGCCGTTTGCCCGAGGACGCGAGAACGCCGTAAGCGGTGTCTTCTTGACGGTACCGCTAGCCGTGCCCATGAAGATAAATTTGTCTTCTTCGTATTCTCTGACGGGCAACACGGCGGTGACGCGCTCGCAGCCTTCGAGAGGCAACAAATTCACCAACGGCTTACCGCGGGACCCGCGACTCGCCTGGGGTAGTTGATAAACCTTGAGCCAATAGGCTTTGCCAAGCGACGTGAAACACAGCAGCGTGTCGTGCGTATTTGCGACAAACAGCTTGTCGATAAAGTCTTCGTCTTTGACGGCCGTAGCACTCTTGCCTCGCCCACCGCGGCGTTGTGCCCGGTAAGACGTCAAAGGCTGCGCCTTGGCATAGCCTGAATGAGAGAACGTAACCACCACGTCTTCTTCAACAATAAGGTCTTCGTCGGTCAGGTCTTCGTAGTTGTGCACAATCTCTGTACGACGATCGTCAACAAACTGCTCACGACTCTCGACCAGCTCCTCACGAATCACTTCAACCAGTCGATCGGGGTTTGAAAGAATCTCAAGTAATGCTTCAATTTTAGTCAATATCTCCCTGTATTCTTTAACTATTTTCTTTTGCTCAAGACCTGTTAAACGATGCAGCTGCAGGTCGAGAATAGCTTTCGCCTGAACGCTCGAAAGCTGGTAAACACCGTCAACAAGACCCCATTCACCCTCTACGCCATCAGGCCTGGTGGCGCCGGAGCCTGCCCGTTCGAGCATGGCCGTGACCACGCCAGGCTCCCAGCCACGCGCCACCAAAGCTTCCCTCGCTTCGGCTGGAGACGAAGACTTTTTAATTAACGCAATAATTTGGTCAATGTTGGCAAGAGCAACGGCGAGGCCTTCCAGAACGTGAGCCCGGTCGCGCGCTTTGCCCAGGTCGTGAAGGGTACGACGAGTGACCACCTCGCGACGGTGTCGCAAGAAAGCGGCCAAAATCTCTTTGAGGTTCATCAGTTTTGGCTGGCCTTCGATCAAGGCCACCATGTTGATGCCAAATACGGACTGCAACATGGTTTGTTTGTACAAGTTATTCAGTACGACGTCGGGGTTTTCGTTACGTCGTAGCTCTATCACCATGCGCATGCCGTCTTTGTCAGACTCGTCGCGTAACTCGGTGATGCCGTCAATTTTCTTGTCCCGCACCAGCTCAGCAATTTTTTCAAGCAAACGCGCCTTGTTCACCTGGTACGGCAGCTCGGTGACAATGATGGCTTGCTTGTCTTTTACGGACAGATCTTCAAAGTGCGTTCTGGCTCGCAGGTGTATGCGACCGCGACCGGTCATGTAGGCGCTGCGTATACCCGACGCGCCGTTGATAATGGCTGCGGTTGGAAAGTCAGGTCCAGGTATAAATTCCATGAGCTCTTGTATGGTGAGCTCGGAATTGGCCAACAGTGCAAAACACGCGTCGATGACCTCTCCAATGTTGTGTGGCGGAATGTTCGTCGCCATGCCCACGGCAATGCCGGAAGAGCCGTTTATGAGCAGGTTGGGAATACGTGCAGGAAGTACGGCAGGCTCAGATTCAGACTCGTCGTAATTCGGAATAAAGTCGACGGTCGATTTTTCGATGTCGGCCAGTAACTGGTGCGCGATGCGTGCCATACGGACTTCTGTGTAACGCATGGCTGCAGGCGAATCGCCGTCGACAGAGCCAAAGTTGCCTTGTCCGTCTACCATCATGTAGCGCAAGGAGAACGGTTGCGCCATGCGAACAATGGTGTCGTAAACCGACGTGTCGCCGTGTGGGTGGTATTTACCGATGACGTCACCGACAACACGTGCTGATTTTTTATAGGATTTGTTGTAGTCGTTGCCCAGCTCTCGCATGGCAAAAAGAACACGACGGTGAACCGGCTTAAGGCCGTCTCGAACGTCGGGCAATGCGCGCCCGACAATGACGCTCATGGCGTAGTCGAGATAGGATTTTTTCATCTCGTCTTCGAGATTGACCTGAATGATTTCCTGGCCTTGATCTGTCATAAGCGCTGATGTTCTCGTGTTTTTTTAAACTTGGGATGACGCGGTGCTGTTACCGCTCTCTAATACCGTTTTTCTTGAAAAACCATTCGACGAAGAACCCTTAAAATTAACCCGGAACATGGTCGTTCAGAAACATCAACTACGCCCTGACAAGAGCGTAGTTCGGACGCTTTCAATGCATCGTTAACTCGCTGAAACATCGCCTGTTTATTAGCTCGAAATAATAGCACATAACGTCCAGAATTCGCAGTAAAAACGCGAGTTATTTTAAGCGTTAACGGCCCCTGAAATTCGACCAAAATCCGGCCCAAACTTTGGCCCCGTTAGAGGCAATTGTCGGTCGTTTTCACCATCTCGCCATCACCGATCATTTCCTGTCGCGAAAGCCCGCAATAAACACTCTCAGTTCGACGCGAAGTTTGCGCATAATTAATCATCTGGAACCCGGTTTACGGTGCAGGACCCGAGCAACGGCCCATCACGTATGAGCGACTAGATTCGTTCGTCAATATTTCTGATCGGCGCCAGGCTGATTGCCGTTGGCATGAAAGATTGTCATGCCCGGCTAGTGCTATCGTTTATCACTTAACGGATAATAGACGAATAACCTCACGCCCTGTTCGCAGGGCAGCTCATCCACAGAACGAGAAATGACCATGAGTGCTACTGCCAACGTCGATCCTGATGAAATTCGCAAGTTTGAAGAACTCGCAGCTCGATGGTGGGACCCTGAATCGGAGTTCAAGCCCCTACACGCCATCAATCCACTGCGATTTGGCTACATTAACGACCGCAGCCCCGTGGCCGGCAAAAAAGTCATCGACGTAGGCTGCGGCGGCGGCCTGCTCAGCGAAGCTATGGCTGTGGCCGGTGCCGACGTAACCGGCATCGATATGGGAGAAACACCACTAGAGGTAGCCCGTGAACACGCGGCCCTGACAGGCGTCGAAGTGCGGTACGAGCAAATTACGGCTGAACAGACAGCCGAACGAGAGGCTGGCTTGTACGACATTGTCACCTGCCTTGAAATGCTCGAACACGTGCCGGACCCGGGCGCTGTCGTAGCCGCGTGCAGCAAACTGCTGAAACCAGGTGGCACGGCCTATTTCAGTACAATCAATCGTACGGCCAAAGGCTACCTGTTTGCTGTGATTGGCGCCGAGTATGTACTCAATCTACTCCCCAAAGGGACCCACGAGTACGCCAAGTTTATTCGCCCGTCTGAGCTTGAACAATTCGCGCGCGACAGCGGCCTTAATCTGCAGGCCATCACCGGACTTCACTACAACCCGCTGACCCAGGTTTACAGCCTGGGCCCCGGCGTGGACGTGAACTACATAATGCACTGCACACGCTCATTGCCCGAATGAGCCTTTCCCGGAACGCGTACCAGGCGGTATTACTCGATTTCGACGGCACCTATGCCGACACCGCTCCGGACATGATCGGGGCGCTCAATGTCTTGCGCGAGCGCGCAGGCCGCCCAGCCGTCGCATATGCCACAGCCAGACCTTACGTCTCGCAGGGCTCGCGC
>QIGP01000102.1 GCA_003228965.1 Gammaproteobacteria bacterium | reverse complement strand
CAACCGTAATAATCTCCTGGCCGTTCGAAATTTCTTCGAACACGCTTTTGTTGCCGTCAAGTGAATCGCGGCTTTGGTCGACGTAGGCGAGTTCTACACTGTCACCGATGCGAAGATTGCCCGAGTTAGGCTGTTCAATGCCCATCATCATTTTAAACAGGGTTGATTTACCGGCGCCGTTTGGCCCAATAACACCTACGATGCCTCCAGGCGGCAAATCGAAATTCATTTCTTCGAACAGCACTTTGTCGTCGAACGCTTTGCTTATGTTTTCAGCGACCACCACCATGTCTCCCAGGCGTGGCCCGGGTGGAATGTAGATTTCCTGGGTTTCGTTGCGTTCCTGAAACTCTTTCGAGGACATCTCGGCAAACATCTTCAGTCGGGCTTTGGATTTGGACTGGCGACCTTTAGCGTTAGAACGCACCCATTCAAGTTCAGCCTGCATCGCTTTGCGGCGAGCATCCTGTTGTTTATCTTCGTTTTTGAGACGATTCTCTTTTTGTTCCAGCCAGGAGGAGTAGTTGCCTTCCCAGGGAATGCCGTGTCCCCGGTCGAGCTCGAGAATCCAGCCAGCCACGTTGTCGAGAAAGTAACGATCGTGAGTTACCGCGATGACGGTGCCGGGATATTCCTCCAGAAAGCGCTCAAGCCAGGCTACCGACTGCGCGTCGAGATGGTTGGTAGGCTCGTCCAGCAGTAGCATGTCAGGCTCGGACAGCAGCAAGCGGCAAAGGGCTACGCGGCGCTTCTCACCCCCTGACAGGTTGGTGACCTCGGCGTCCCAGGGCGGCAAACGCAAAGCGTCGGCGGCCACGTCGAGCTTGCGCTCGAGCTCCCAGCCGTTGCAGGCTTCAATGGCGTCCTGGAGCTTGCCCTGCTCGGTCATCAGCGCTTCCATTTCATCGTCGTTCATGGGTTCGCCAAATTTGAGACTGATTTCTTCAAACTTTTTCAATAAGTTGGCGGTATCGCTGACGCCTTCTTCCACGTTTCCACGTACGTCTTTGCTGTTGTTGAGGCCGGGTTCCTGCGGCAAAAAGCCGATTTTGATACCTGGCTGCGGACGCGCTTCTCCGTCAATTTCCGTATCCAGCCCCGCCATAATCTTGAGTAAAGTCGACTTACCGGCACCGTTTAGACCCAAAACACCAATCTTGGCGCCGGGAAAGAAGCTCAGGGAAATGTCCCGAAGAATAGTGCGCTTGGGGGGCACGATTTTCGAAACGCGGTTCATGGTGTAGATGAATTGGGCCATTATTTTGCCTGTTGCCTGTATCGATGTGTGGCATTATTCGCAATATTGAGGGCTATGCCAATAGGTGCCCATTAGCCGTGTCAGGGAGGCACGCCCACAACCTGGGCAAAGCGCTGTCACGAGTCCCCGGATATTCACTGATACAGGTTCATTTACGCAGACCCGCGTACGCAGGCTGTCAAACACAGACAAGAAGAGAGACCCCATGTTGAGTCAAACTACCAATGTCCGCGACTACGATCCGGAGCTGATTAAGGCGATTGATGATGAGCAGGCCCGCCAGGAGGCGCATATAGAGCTGATTGCATCAGAGAACTATGCCAGTCCCCGCGTTATGGAGCTGCAAGGCTCCGTGCTGACCAACAAGTATGCCGAAGGCTATCCAGGCAAGCGTTACTACGGCGGCTGCGAGCACGTGGATGTGGCCGAAAGCCTGGCGATAGAGCGCGCCAGGGCGCTGTTTGGGGCAAGCTATGCCAACGTTCAGCCGCACAGCGGTTCGCAAGCCAATGCCGCTGTCTACTTTGCGCTACTGGAAGCTGGCGACACCGTGCTCGGTATGAGTCTGGCTCATGGTGGCCACCTTACTCACGGTGCCAGGGTCAATTTTTCCGGCAAGTTGTTCAACGCCGTTCAATATGGCGTGCGCGACGACTCAGGGTTGGTTGACTACGATCAAGTCGAAGCGATGGCAAAAGAACATCAGCCCAAGATGATTGTGGCGGGTTTTTCAGCCTATTCGCGCAAGATGGACTGGGCAAGGTTTCGTCGTATTGCCGACTCTGTCGGTGCCTATCTGATGGTTGACATGGCACACGTCGCCGGGCTTGTTGCTGCCGATCTCTATCCTAATCCGCTACCACACGCGCATGTGTGTACAACCACAACGCACAAAACGTTGCGCGGTCCGCGCGGTGGTCTGATCTTGTCCAATGGCGACGAAGCGATCACCAAAAAGTTTAACTCGTTGGTCTTTCCTGGAACGCAGGGCGGACCGTTAATGCATGTGATTGCTGCGAAGGCTGTAGCGTTTAAAGAAGCGCAGGAGCCGAGCTTTGTCGACTACCAAAAAGATGTAATCAGAAATGCCCAGGCCATGGCTACACGTTTACAGTCTCGCGGTTACAAAATTGTTTCTGGCGGTACGGACAATCATCTTTTTCTGGTTGACCTGATTGCTATGGACGTCACCGGCAAAGACGCAAGCAACGCGCTCGGCTTAGCCAATATCACGGTGAACATGAACACGGTTCCCAACGACCCGCGGTCACCGTTTGTGACCAGCGGATTGCGTATTGGTACACCTGCGATCACTACGCGGGGATTTAAAGTCAAAGAATCTGAGCAGATTGCTGACTGGATTGCCGATATTGTTGACACGCTTAAATCTGCAGATGCGACCGATGAGATTGCCCGGGTTAAAGCCGAAGTGGCTGAGCTTTGCGCACATTATCCGGTATACGGTCCGAGTCAGGTTTAAGTGTTAATCACTTAAGCCTCGAGCCCAGATAATGCACTGTCCCTTTTGCGGCAACCTCGAAACCAAGGTCAACGATTCACGACTTGCCGCTGAAGGCAATCAGGTGCGTCGCCGCCGTGAGTGTCTGGCCTGCGCCGAACGTTTTACAACGTTTGAAACGGCTGAGCTCGTTATGCCCTACCTGGTTAAAAGCGATGGTCGTCGTGAGCCGTTCAACGAGCAAAAACTGCGCGCCGGTATTGTAAAAGCACTCGAAAAACGCCCGGTCGCAGCTTCAGAAGTTGAGGTTGCGGTGAATCATATTACGCATCAGTTGCGTACCACCGGTGAGCGTGAGTTGCCTTCGCGCCGCGTGGGCGAGCTTGTTATGACTGAGCTTCGCAAGCTCGACGATGTAGCTTACGTAAGGTTTGCGTCCGTGTATCGTCGCTTTCAGGACGCCGCTGAATTCGCTGAAGAAGTCGAGCGACTGCAAGAGAGCAGCAATACAGCTGACGAACAGCTGCCGTTGTTGCCTTCCAATAAATAACATGCGCTCCAACCCACCCGAATTTACCGACACCGATCGACGTTTCATGGCGCGTGCCATTGAAGTTGCAGGTCGCGCTCGATATTCCGCTTCGCCTAATCCGGGCGTTGGTTGTGTGCTGGTGCGCGACGGCGCCATTGTTGCGCAAGGCTGGACCCAACCACCCGGAGGCGCGCATGCCGAAATCGTTGCGCTGAAAAACTGTGCCGAACCTGCCGGTACCACCGCTTATGTCACGCTCGAACCCTGCGCGCACACCGGACGTACGGGGGCCTGCTGCGACGCGCTTATTCGGGCAGGAGTTAGCAAGGTGATCGCTTCGCTTGAGGATCCGTTTCCTCACGTAAGTGGAAAAGGATTTGCACGGCTGCAAGCAGCGGGCGTAGAAGTTCAAGCTGGCCTGCTCGAATATCAGGCGCGTACATTGCATGCTGGCTTCATGTGTCGCCAGCTCAGCGGTCGTCCGTTTGTGCGGCTCAAAGTAGCTGCTAGCCTGGACGGGGCGACGGCGCTAGCGAACGGCACGAGCAAATGGATTACCTGTGACGCAGCGCGAGCCGATGTGCACGAACTACGCGGTGCAAGTGACGTCGTCGTGACCGGTGCCGGAACGATTACGGCCGACGACCCAATGCTCACGGCGCGCCTGGAGAGTGACTTGACGCTTACTCAGCCACGCGCTGTTGTGCTCGACAGTAAATTTCGTAGTCCTGGCGAATCCAACGTGTTCAAACGCGATTCGCTTTTATATACGTTACCGGACACCCAGGTTACCGAAGGCGCTGCCTTCGAACATGCTACGTTGCCCGCCTCTCCCGATAGCACCGGTTTGGATCTTGGGGCGTTACTTGACGACCTCGGGAAACGCGACGTTAACGATGTCTTGATAGAAGCAGGTGCGCAACTTGGTGGGGCGTTCATTC
>QIGP01000123.1 GCA_003228965.1 Gammaproteobacteria bacterium | reverse complement strand
AAATTCATTCATGATTTACCTAGTTTACTATGGCCAGGGTCGCGGTACTATCGGTATAGATCGATTCGTTCGGAGGCGCAATAATGGGGAAGGAATTTCAGGAAATAGACGCCAGGATTCAAGCCTGGATTGAACGTCAACACCTGTTCTTTGTATCGACTGCGCCGCTCTCGGGCAACGGCATGGTTAACTGCTCACCGAAAGGCCTGGACGGCCTGCGAGTAACCGGACCCCGGCAACTGGTGTTTGCAGACGTCGGCGGTAGCGGCATCGAAACGGTCGCTCACCTTAAAGAAAATGGCCGCATTGTCATAATGATGTGTGCGTTTAGCGGTCCGCCTAAAGTCTTTCGCTTTTACGGTAACGGTCGCAGCATCGAGTCACATCAGGACGAATTCGGTGAATTTGAGAAACACTTTACTCACCTCCACACGATCCGAAATTTTGTGGTGGTGGACATCACATGCATTCGCGACGCGTGCGGTTTCGGTGTGCCGTTGCTTGCCTATCAATCGCAAAGAGACGCTCATCAAAAGTGGGCAAGTGAGAAATCGCCTGAGCAGCTTATCGAATACCGACAGAAGAAAAATACAGCAAGCCTGGACGGATTACCGGGCCTGGAATCGAACGACACAAAACTTGCAAAGTAAACAGGACTATCAGGAACTCAAAGAGAGTTTTTTGAGGTCGGCCATCGTTTCAGCCGCCGCCTTTTCGAGTTCATCAATTTTACAGGCTTGTGAGTTGATAGCGTCACTTAGCTCGTCAAGCAAAGACAGCTCAGCCACCAGTTGTTTGTGTTGGCTTTCAAGCGGTTTGAACAATTCAATCATGACGAATCCTATTTGTGGAGCGAAATACGGTGTGCATGCACGTCGATGGTACTGGCAATCAGCGCACCAACGCGTGTGACATCGTCACCATAGCAAAGATTTCGGGCGTCGTCCCGCCACACTCTCTTACTTGCCAGCAGACTCGCCATCACGCGACGAAATGCCTTAACGTCGAAATCCTCCGGATTTGACCGGCTATCCAGCATTGACAATTTTTCGGCCGCTAGTCTGGACTTCTCTTCCAACTCGGCCTGCCTCAACGTTCCGGAAGGCGTTTCAAGCAATAGATTTAGTATCACGCTGTAGCGCTCAACGGTCTCGTAGAAAATACGGGCCAATAAATCCAGTTGCCGAATCTCACTTGTATCGGAAGCGGAACGAGCGATTAGTTTGCCGCCGACTTCGGGCACGAGCAAATCGAGCTTCACCAGTTCCGACAAGGCTGCGTGGATGGGTGTGGACACCTCATCAAGCTCCCAGGCCAGGAAATATTCTCCACGCGCGAGCGTATACATCCCTTGCACAAACTCAACCAGCACGTCTCGCTCTATCGCACGACGGGACATAAAAGCACAGGCCAGCAAGGACGGAAGAACCAACAGGTGCTTCACGTTGTTGCGGTAGTAATTCAACATGGCGCCGTTGTGTTCGTGCAGACCAATGACATCTCCCAACGCATGGGGATGGCGCTCAAGTAGCCCAAAGTCGACACCGTACTTAATGATATTTGCACCTGTGGGCGATTCCACAATTCGCTCGCTCAAAGTAGTCAACGGAGAGTAAGGCAGCTGTATCAACAGATCTACGTACAGGCCTAACTGCATCTGCAAGTCCGTTTCATCCAGCGCTTGACCTTCGGTAGCCTGCAATACCAGACCTAACAAGTTAATTGGCCCAACCGCCGCGCTTGCATTAATGTCGGTCATAATTTCGACGCCAAGTGGGGGCACGATGGCTTTGGCAATCGCATCCAGAGGGGCAGAATCAATCTCGCCGTCCTCGTCGCGCGTTAACGACTCTCGCCAGTCAGGCACTACGCGGTCAAAGCTCTCATTGAGATGAATCGGCGAACCAAAATTAACGTACACATGACCAAAGTTTTCTCTCAGTAAGCGAACAGCCTTGAGCAAGCCCCAAATAGATTCTTTTTGCTTCGCCTTACCACCCAGTTCATTTTCGTAACTACTCCCTTCCAGCAGTCGTTCGTAACCAAAATACACCGGAATGAAAACGATCGGACGGGTCCGGTCTTGTAAATAACTCTTTACGGTCATGGATAGCATGCCGCCTTTCGCATCGAGCAATTTGCCCGTACGGCTACGCGTACCTTCGATGAAGTATTCCAGCGATACACCTTTTGACAAGTTGCGTCGAAGATAGGCATCGAACACGGTAGAATATAGCCTCTGCCCTTTAAAGCTGCGACGCAGGAAAAACGCGCCACAACGCCGCAAGATGCCGCCTACTACGGGCAGATTCAGGTTAATACCTGCGGCAACGTGCGGAGGGACCAGTCCTTGAACGTATAAAACGTAACTCAACAGTAAATAATCGACGTGGCTACGATGGCAAGGCACATAGATAACTTCGCGTCCCGGAGCGACTTCCTGCACCGCTTGAAAGTTGTTTTGCACAATGCCTGAATACAGGCTGTTCCACAGCCACTTAAGCAACGTTTCCAACACGCGTATTACCGAATTTGAATAGTTCGCAGCTATTTCATTAATGTAACTGCGCGCTTTGTCCCGGGCTTTCTCAATAGAAATGTCACTGCGCACAGCTTCTCGCTCAATGGCGCGACGCACGCTGTCTGAATCCATGATTTCGCTGACAAGTAAACGCTTGTGCGACAGGTCAGGCCCAATTGCAGCCTCGCGAACGCGACGAAAATGCACGCGCAAAATTCGCGATAGTTTACGTACTGATCGGTCGTCATATTCGTTACGTGGAAACTTTTCACGCAAACTGACCGGGCGACTAAACTGAACGTACATGTTACGACCGTGGATAAGCACGATCATGAGTTTGCGCAGTCGTCCGGCGATAGACCAGCTATCGGAAAACAACAGTTTGAGCAGGGACTCTTCTTTTTCCGGCTTGCGACCCCAGTGAATCGCTACGGGAACAAACTGTACGTCGTCAATTTTACCCTCGGCGTAAGCCTCTGCAATTTCTTTGGTTTCCTGCGAAATCCGGGGATCGGCACGACGTACCAATATACCGCTTAGTCGCCGCAAATAAATTGTGGCTGGCAGCTCGCTGTTAGTACCTGTGAGCAATCCACCCGAATCGGGCAAGCCAAGTTCGTGGCACACGTCGCGCAGGATCAGCGTATTGGAAACGCCGTCCAGATCCAGTACGTAGCAGACAGGACGATCGGAATCGATGCCTAGTTCGTCAAACTCGGTTGGCAACACCGTCGCTTTGACCCACAACATAAGAATACGCTGAAGCAGCCACAAGAAAGGAGCTTTTACGCTCGCAGAAAATTGAGCGACAGATTCTCGAAAAGCAGACGTTTTCATGGCATTCCTGGCGATCGGCTATTGCATTTTAAGCTTGCGCCGAATATCGGCTTTAGCCTGTTCGAGAATGGAATCCCGGTCGAGGCTGTCGAGTATTTCTTTTACAACGGTTTTAGGTCCACCATCTCCCCACGATTTTCCCTGGCGCAAATACGTTTCCGCCACCTTACCGACAACCATAGTGCTGTAGTAGGCAATCGCTCCCTGAGCTCCTGCCGTAACCGCTACTGACATTCCTGCCGTTCCAACTTTGAGCGCAGCTGATACCAAATGCACAGCCCACACCGTGCCCATAAGAGCGGCGGCCTGGGTCAGTATGACTTTTACAAGTCCGCCAGCTTCAGAGCGTGTAATCGGTAAATCGTATAGCCGTGACAAATGCCAGACCATTGCGCCGTCAATAAAGGCAGCGGCAAACAGATCGGCCACTGGAATGGGGTTAATGGCAACAGCCACACCTTTCGAAAGGCAATAGGTTCGAATGACTTTATCACCGAGCTCACGCCTAAGTTCTACAATGCGAGCCGAAACAGAATCGGTCAGGTCACTGGCGAACAACCCTGCATTAAGCGCCGACAATGTCTGACCTTCCGCTTCCAAAACTGCCCAGAGTCGTGCCTTCACTTGTGCAACATCTGCAGGTAACGTGCGCGAAGACTCACTCTCGTTACCTTCACTATCAACCGTAATCACTACCTGGGTAGCTGGGTCGGCACTGGCTTCGACAATGTTGGCCGCGGTGACCAAACCCTCGAGTCGCTGCCTGACCACGACGAGAAGATCTTCCCGCTGCTGCGCCAAATAACGGTCCACTTTGTTCACAACAACAATCAACG
>QIGP01000211.1 GCA_003228965.1 Gammaproteobacteria bacterium | reverse complement strand
GTCTGCGGCAACCGGACGGAGATTGCCACACCCGCTGCGCGGGCTCGCAATGACGGGGTAGGGGGTTACGTCATTGCGAGTGTTAAAAAGCGATGTCATTGCGAGCCCGAAGGGCGCGGCAATCTCCTAACGCTATGGAGGAGTAACTAATTGAGTCTGCGGCAACCGGACGGAGATTGCCACTCCCGCTGTGCAGGTTCTCAACGACGAATCGGTGTATTTACGCAGTCTTCAGGGTCTGGCTGAAGGGCGCCTTTGGGCCTTGCGAGCGCGCAGCCCAATGCAAGCTCAGAACGCCACCTGCAGTTTTTTGCCAATTGCAGTGCATTCGGACACAATACGCGTCCTTATTCAGCGCATTCCAGCGCCGTCACGGGTGAATCCATGAATTTACACGAGTACCAATCCAAGCAATTGTTTGCCGATTACGGCATTCCAGTCCCTAAAGGTCTGCCGGCGCGTACCGCCGAAGACGCGGCGCAGGCCGCTCGCCAACTCGGCGGCACATTATGGGTCGTCAAAGCTCAGGTTCACGCAGGTGGCCGCGGCAAAGCCGGCGGTGTCACGCTGTGTAAAACTGTTGACGAAGTAAAAGAAGCGGCCAGCAAAATGCTTGGCCAGCGTTTGGTGACAATCCAGACCGACGCGGAAGGTTTGCCGATCAACAGTGTGTTCGTTGAGCAGGGCTCCGATATTGACCGTGAGCTGTATTTCAGCATGGTGGTTGATCGCGATGCACGTCGCGTAGTCATGATGGCCTCTTCAGCTGGCGGCATGGACATTGAACAAGTTGCCGAAAAAACCCCTGAGAAAATTGTTACCGTGGCGATTAACCCGGCAACCGGATTGCTTCCTTATCAGGCGCGGCTTCTGGGCTTTGCTTTACAGCTGGATAAAAAGCAGCTCAAGCAGTTCAGTAAAATTGCCAGCCGTTTGTATGACCTGTTCATTGATAAAGATGCCAGCCTGATGGAAGTCAATCCGTTGATTACCACGGGCGACGGCGACGTAATGGCGCTCGATGCAAAAATTAATATTGAAGACAATGCGCTCTTTCGTCAGCCTAAACTCCTCGAGTGGCGCGACCCGACTCAGGAAGACGAAAACGAAAACCGCGCTATGGCGCACGGTCTTAACTACGTCTCACTGGACGGCGACATCGCGTGCATGGTGAATGGTGCAGGTCTTGCCATGGCGACCATGGATTTGATTAAGCTGCACGGCGGCGAGCCTGCAAACTTTTTGGACGTGGGCGGTGGAGCTACGGCTGAACGCGTGTCTGAAGCGTTTAAGATTATCCTGTCGAATTCCAAAGTGCGCGCCATTCTGGTGAACATTTTTGGCGGTATCGTTCGTTGCGATCTGATTGCGGAAGGCGTTGTTTCTGCAGTGAAAGACGTAGGTGTAGCTGTGCCGGTTGTTGTGCGGCTTGAAGGTACTAACGTCGACAAGGGGCGTAAACTTCTTGCCGATTGCGGATTCGATATTTTAAGTGCCGACGATCTAACCGATGCGGCGAAAAAAGTCATCAAGGCGGCGGGGTAAACGAGCATGAGCGTACTGATTAATAAAGACAGCCGAGTCATTTGTCAGGGCTTCACAGGAACGCAGGGCACGTTTCACTCTCAGCAATGTGTCGACTACGGCACCAAGCTGGTCGGTGGCGTTACGCCCGGACGTGGCGGTGAAACTAATCTTGGACTTCCTGTGTTCGACACCGTGCATCAGGCGGTGGCAGAAGTCGATCCCAACGTCAGCATGATTTACGTGCCGGCTGCGTTCGCAGCTGACGCAATACTCGAAGCGGCAGACGCTGGAGTAAAGCTGATTGTCTGCATCACTGAAGGCATTCCTGTTTCAGACATGGTTAAAGTCAAAGCGGCATTGGCCGACTACGACACTCGCCTGATCGGACCTAACTGTCCGGGTATAATTACGCCGGGCGAATGTAAAGTGGGCATCATGCCCGGGTTTATTCACAAACCTGGCCGTATCGGCGTTGTTTCGCGCTCTGGTACTTTGACGTATGAAGCTGTGTATCAAACCACGACCAATGGCCTTGGTCAGTCTACATGTATCGGTATTGGCGGCGATCCTATTCGCGGATTGAACTTCATTGAGTGCCTTGAATTGTTTGAGAAAGACGATCAAACCGAAGGCATCATCATGGTGGGCGAAATCGGTGGTACCGACGAGGAGGCTGCGGCTGAGTTCATTAAACAAAGCGTGAGCAAGCCGGTAGTGGCCTACATTGCAGGTGTGACTGCACCAGCTGGAAAACGCATGGGTCATGCAGGTGCGATTATTTCTGGTGGTAAAGGAACAGCAGCTGAAAAATTCCGTGCGCTAGATGCCGCGGGTGTTACTACGGTACGTTCTCCGGCCGATTTAGGATCGGCCATCAAAGAACGCCTCGGCGGCTAGTGGCTTTTCCTGTCCTTAGAAATATCGAGTAAACCAATGCGCTCTAACCAAACATTGCGCATTGCGCTATCCCAATTCGATTCGTCCGTTGGAGATATTCCACGGAATACCTCTCGTGTTATTGAGCAGATCGCGCACGCGCGCGATGTGCTCAAGGCAGACATCATCGTGTTTCCGGAGTTGGTGCTTACCGGCTATCCGCCGGAAGACTTGCTGTCTCACAATGGTTTTCGGGTAAAAATTGATGAGGCTGTGCGTGAAGTATGTGCGGCGAGCACCGATATTGGTGTTGTGGTGGGCTATCCGTATTACGCCACACCTGAAAACATCTATAACGCTGCCAGTTTTTTTCATAACGGTTCAACCCTCACTACGTACTTCAAGCAGCACCTGCCAAACTACGGAGTGTTCGATGAAAAGCGTTATTTTCTACCAGGCAGCGAAGGCGTTGTAGTCGAATTCAAAGGACTACCGATTGCGTTGACCATTTGTGAAGACGTGTGGTTTTCGTATCCTGTGAAACAAGCAGCCGATCTTGGCGCCAAGCTTATTCTTAATGCCAACGCGTCTCCCTACAAAGTGGACAAGCAGCTTGAACGCGAAAAGGTTGTATTGAGCCGTGTTCGTGAAAGTGGTGTGCCTATTGTTTACGTAAACACTGTTGGTGGTCAGGACGAGTTGGTGTTTGACGGTGGTTCAATGGTCGTCAATAGCGACGCTGAGATCGTCTACAGAGCGCCTGCATTCGAAGAGCGTCTCGACATTGTTGAATTTGATGTTGAAACGGGCGAGCCGCTCGCGTCCACGTCCGAGTCGTCGCAAATCACACCGCTGCTTGACCATGCTGCCAGCATCTATCAGGCGATAGTTCTTGGTGTCAGGGATTATGTTCGCAAGAACGGCTTCTCTGGAATTGTACTTGGGTTATCTGGTGGTATTGATTCGGCATTGACTCTCGCTATTGCGGTAGACGCACTGGGCTCGGAGAACGTCCAGGCGATTATGATGCCTTCGCGTTACACATCGGACATGAGTCAGACCGATGCTCATCAACAGTGTGAGTGGCTTGGCGTCGAATATCACGTTATCCCTATCGAAGGTATGTTCAAAGCCACGCTCAATGAGCTTTCGGGTTTGTTCGAAGGTTTGGCACCGGATGCGACCGAAGAAAACATTCAGGCACGCTGCCGCGGTATTTTGCTGATGGCGGTGTCTAATAAAACAGGACGTATGGTTCTGACTACCGGCAACAAGAGCGAGATGGCTGTGGGCTACGCAACGCTCTACGGCGATATGGCTGGTGGCTTCGCACCGATTAAAGACTGCAGTAAAACGATGGTGTACCGACTTGCGAAGTACCGCAACACGCTTGGCGATGCGATTCCCGAGCGCGTGATTACGCGACCTCCAAGTGCCGAATTAGCGCCAGACCAAAAAGACAGCGATTCATTACCACCTTACGACATACTCGATCCTATTTTAAAAATGTTCATCGAAGAAGACATGTCTGTGGATCAAATCACAGCCGCAGGATTTGATCGCGATATCGTCGTTCGTGTACTTGGCATGATCAGACGCAATGAATACAAACGCCGTCAGGCTCCACCCGGAGTGCGCGTGAGTGAACGAGCGTTTGGGCGAGATTGGCGGTATCCCATAACATCCGGGTACAAATAGGAGTCTGGCCCGAATGGCGCTTACTTAACGCCAAAGATACTGTGGTCGCACTCCAGGAGCATGTGCAAGATTGGCCTGCGGTCGAGGTTCACTGTTTACTGAGCG
>QIGP01000132.1 GCA_003228965.1 Gammaproteobacteria bacterium | reverse complement strand
GGCTGAGCAGCTCAGCGTGGACGAGCGGGACGCATGGCGCGAAATCGTAACTTCCCGCCCGACCTTGTGGAGTCCCTATTTTCAAGTCGAGTTCTTCGACGAGATGGCTGCTATTTCCGAACGTGTGCGTGTTGTTGTGGTTCGAGATGCCGGAGCGCCAATCGCATTTCTACCGTATCAACACGTTGTTATGGGCTTTTGCCAGCCTGTCGGTGGACAGATTTGCGACACACACGGGCTCATCGCGAAGACTGCCGCCGAAGTGGATATTGAGCGCGTGCTTGAAGCTGCATGCATGTCCTTTTTCACCTTCAATCAGGTCCCAGCCGACCAATCGGCCTTCGAACCGTTTGCCCGTGCCCACTACGACTGCCACGCAGCAGATCTGTCGCGCGGCTATCAGGCTTGGTTCGATACACAAAGCCGAGGTGGCAAAGCGAAGTCCTTTAAGCGGCTCATTCGTGACACCCGATTGATCGAGCGCGACATTGGTCCGATCCGCTTTGAGCTCAACGACCGTTCTGAGGCTGCACTCGAGATGCTGCTACAGGGGAAAAGTGCGCAATACCGCCGAAGCCGGCATTTCGATGTGTTTTCTGCCTCCTGGACTGTGAAGCTGCTTCGGAGGCTTTGGGCGCTGCGCGATGGCCCATTGCAGGGCCAGCTCTCTACGCTCTATGGCGGAAACACGTTGCTCGCGGTCCACTTTGGAATGAAGGGCGAGCACGTCGCAAATTATTGGTTTCCCACCTATGATGCAAAACACGGCAAGCACGGTCCTGGCAAAACACTCACAGATCTGATGTTTCGAGCTTGGGCCGAGGACGGGGTACAGCGCGTGGATCTCGGTTCCGAAGACACAAAATTCAAACTGAATTTTGGTGGCGCACGTTTGGCTATGATGGCGGGCTTGGCGCGCCGGCCGACGTTAGCATCACGAACGTACCGGGCGGCAGGGTCACTCAGCGACGTTGTTGCCAAAACACCCAACGAATTTATTGCTAAATTACCACGCCGAGTCTCCGCACGGATCCGAAACAGACTGCTATATGGCCTTGTCTAAATTCGAAGTCGTCTCAAAGGCAAAATGGGCCTAATATCAGAATTCTAATCCGCCGACGCGGACAAGAATGTGATAACTTTTCCAGGAATAATCGCATGGTCAATCCTCTTGACCCAAAATCTTTAAATGATTGCGCCGAAAACCAGTCGGATTCGATTTCCCGCCTTAACTTCGAGCGCTGGTCTAAGAAAGGCGCCGTCGACGCGTACAGAAAATGGACTGACCTTTACGCTCCCGAACAGGTGATTTTTGATAAGCTTCGCGATAACCTACGCGGATGGGATGTTCTTGATATTGGTGTCGGTGGAGGACGTACGACACACCATTTGCATGACCGATGCGGCAGTTATATCGGAATCGACTACTCATTCGAAATGGTAAAGCAAGTTCGTTCGCGCTTTAAAAATTGTGACTTGCGCCAAGAAGACGCTCGCAACCTTTCAAAGTTCAAGACCAATAGTTTTGATCTCGTCATTTTTTCCTTCAACGGAATTGACTATGTCGGACACGAGGATCGTGTTTCTATTTTTTTCGAGATCCAACGTGTCTTGAAGCCAGGAGGACACTTCGTTTTTTCGTCGCATAACCGTGATTTTAGCGGAGTTGCCCAGTTCGGCTGGCGTTCCTATCTTTCGACCGACAGCGTCCGCATCTTTGCTAAGAAAGTGCTGAACCTCATACCTTCAATTCTCGATCATTACAGACTGAAAGACTATGAAACGCAAGAAGACGAATACGCGCTCATAAACGACGATGACAGTTGTTTTATCACCTACTACATATCGCCAACAGCACAAATTTCCCAATTGGAACGTCTGGGTTTTGGAAAAACGGAAGCCTATTCTCTCGATGGGTCATTGTGTCACCAGCATGTGCCACGTGACGACGACTGGATGATCTACTACGTTACTCAAAAAATTGATTAGACGACAAAGTTTTCGTCCTTATGCGCGGGGTTGCGCTCTTCCGATCGGAACGGGAGTTCGTGCGGCAAGTGGGCGTCGATCTAAGGATCTTGCTCAATTTGAGTGCTCGCGCGACGCGACGCGTAGTGCGTCCTTAACCGGTAATACAATACAGCCGTGGGACATTGCCGTTGTCACCGCTTGTTCAAGCAGTTGTGGCGTGACACCAAAGGCCGTTGGGTTTTCGGAGACGTCGTGAGTGAGAAAAACCAGCCAGCCTTTCACGCGGACGGTTTCCTCGATCCAGGCCGATATGGAACGTTCTGCCAGTATATGCGGCTCGAGACAGACGCATCGAAGCAGTGCCAGATCGGCCCGGTTCACATTGACGCCAGGCCAAACACCTCGGCACGCAGCAAACTCTTCGGATGCCAAGCGCTTGGTGCGCAGTGAAACCGCACCATAGGGATAGGCGAATGTTGTCATCCTTTGGTGAGGAACAACGCCTGTCAGGAAGGCCTCATTTTCAGTCAGGTCCGCATGAATCGCGCCATTGTCGTGGTCTGGAAGCGCGAGGTGCTGTGCAGTGTGGCACCCGAGTTCGTGGCCTTGTGCTGAAATTTCGACAAGATCCTCGCGGTCGTATTGTTGGAGACCGTCGACTTTGAGCCCGCAATGTCGCGCACAAAGATAATACGTTCCGCGCGCGTCGTGGCGCATCAGAATTTCACCTCCCACAGTCCAGGCAGACTTTGGAAAATCATCAAAAGTGAAACTTACGATCGGACGCTTCAGGTGAATGGGTAGGTTTTTGCGCCGAAGAAGTCCTACCGCGCGATAATTCAGATGGTTACGGACGCGCTCAATCATTGATTTATTTGACCTGCAATATCGACCTGGGAGCGCGTACCGGCGAAGTGGCGACCGATGGCACGCCGGAGATCGATGGTACATTCTGGGATTTAGACCGTCGACCCGCTTAACCGAATAACGCTAACCTTTCGCGATCAGTCGCGGAAGTGCGATCACCGGGGACCGTATGGCAATGATTTGTTGAGACGGAAGGTGCTAGGTGTACCGCCCGTGTTGCGGACTGCCCGAGTGGCAATGAGCGCTCTCTACAGCATTCAGCCGGCAGGAGGTATGTTTCTTCACACTTAACGGGGGAAGTGGAAGTTAATACCGACTTTCGCTACGTGAAGCTCGTCCTCGAACTTGTAAATGTCGCCATCGGGGCTGGTTGCGGTCTCGGTACCGAATTCCATGAACTGGTACTCGGCCTTCAGTGAAATTCGCTCGGTGATCAAACGCTCAATTCCGCCGCCGATTGTCCAACCCGTTGAGACCTCGCTGACGCCGACCAAGCTGCCCGGGAAGATTGCAAAGATGCCGCCATTGAGATCGATGTCTGCCGCGGTGTGATCGATTTTCGCAAAGGCAACACCGCCCTTTACGAAGAAGATTGTATTGCCTCGTACGAGAGCCAATCGTCCGGTTATCGTTGAATACCAATCATAGTCGACGATTGCGATGTCTCGATCATTGAACGGGCGAAATAGAGTCTTCTCTTCGTCGAGGCTGGCGAAAGCGAATTCAAACTCGGGTCCGAAGACGAAATTTCCACTTCTCCAGTTGAAACCAACCTGGCCGCCACCAACCCAACCGTTCGCGTCGAGATCGAACGACTCTGCGCAGTAGTTCCCGGTCAATGCCGGACCGCAGGCAAATGCGCCGAACGGTGCTGCCAGAAGTGTGCCCGGAGTTCCGCCATCACGAATTGAGGTATCGCTCCAGCCTCCACCGGCATGCAGCCCGACATACAAACCGGACCAAGTCGAACTTGGCGCATCTGCGATTGCTGGCCCGGTGTCGATCCCTTCGTCAGCGAATGCAACTGATGGAATGCTTGCAACCGCAAAAAGAAGAACGAGAAAGGCGTTTGACAGTTTCAACATCTGCGCTTTCCCCACAATATTACGCGATAACTCACGAACAAGTGGACAGGAGCAGTGCATGATTCCTGAATTAGCAACAAGCGTATTTCATCAACAATCATCAAGGGACTTCCCGAAGATGGTCATCTGCTTGGATATGGTCATCCGCACAATATGATAATGTAAAACTTGAGAATATTGTCTGGCTGCGATCCATTGGGGAACCAGCAGGCAGCTTAATTCGTATGAATTCAAGGATTTGAAATGCTCGTCACACCGGCAACCTAGAGGGTAAACCTGCGCTTTGAGGGTGG
>QIGP01000314.1 GCA_003228965.1 Gammaproteobacteria bacterium | reverse complement strand
AACTTTGCCGTTGCGCCGAACCGAGAGGATGGTGGTTCCCCGGATTTGCTCCATGAATGCTCCTAAGAATGCTCAGGTTTCTAGCGACATTTTACGGTCGCGGAAAGGGTATTGTACCTGTTTGGCTTTTTTAACGGGCTAAATTGAACCTGAGGTTATCGAGTTAATGTCTGATTTACGGCCTCTTTTTCCACGCTTTGCTCAACGTCAGCGAAGCCTTGCCGGATAACTTCAAACGGCCTTTTTGGGGCTGTTTTTCTTGAGCGCGCGTGGGTGTGCCTTATCGTAAGTGCGGGCGAGATGTTGAAAATCAAGGTGTGTGTAGACTTGTGTGGTCGAAATATCGGCGTGGCCCAGAAGTTCCTGCACAGCGCGCAGGTCGCCGCCCGACTCGAGCAGGTGGGTGGCGAACGAATGTCTGAACAGGTGGGGGTACACATTCATGTCTACACCCTGCCGTTGAGCCCAGTATTTAACCCGGGACTGCACCGACCGCCGACTTAAGCGGCGTCCGTTGCGACCGACAAACAGAGCCTGTTCTTCGGGTGTCGTTAGTAACGCCCGCGTTTTTAGCCAAATATTGAGGGCTTCGAGGGCGCGCGAGCCAATCGGTAGCTGCCGCTCTTTGGACCCTTTACCTACAACACGAAGGCTGCGATCAGTAACATCGATGCTGCCAAGATCAAGGGAGACCAGTTCTGCAAGCCTAAGTCCCGAAGAATAGAGCAACTCCATCATGGTGCGGTCCCGAATAGCCAGGGGCTCATCGGCACTCAGTTCCAGTAATGCGTTCATGGAGTCAACGTCGAGCGTGTTCGGGAGCCTGCGTTTCTTTTTAGGCGCCTGTACATCAGCCGCGGGATTTATTGTCAGAAGACCCTGAACAATCAAAAACTTGCACAGAGTGCGTAACGCAGACAGGTGGCGTTGAATGCTGGGCGGGGCCTTTCCGAGCCGATTAAGCTTGGCGGCGTACTGACGGACGTCGAGCGAGCTTAAGTTGGAAAAGTCTTCGATGGACTGGGCGTCACAGTAGTCGACAAAAGCGTTCAGATCGCGACGGTAGGCGCTGAGCGTATGCGGGCTAAGCCTGCGTTCGTAGTGCAGGTGATCGATAAATTTGTCGAGCATATGTTTCGTGCGTGGATGCACGGGGCGACCGTCCTAAATCAGCTGGTGTCGAAAACGCTGCAACGCGGCGGTTACCGACTGGGCTAAACGAAGCAGAAAATCGGTGCTCATGGCCGGGTGAAAATGGTGCGCGTTGTGGTTGCCGATGGCGAGCATACCCAGGCTTGGGTTGTTTGCCAGCGGCAGCAGGGCGGCCGAGCCAACTTCGGAAGTGTCTGGTCCGAACAGAAATTCCCGCTGGGCGTCGCGTATTTGACCGCAGCGAGGTTTGGCGCCGTCAAGAAAAGTGCTGAACGCTTTAAGCGTCGGGTCGTCGTGGGCAATGCGGCGCATAAAATTGTTGGACACAATTTCAGGGCTGGCTTGTGGGTTCATAAACAAAACGAGCGCGGCTCGCTCTGAACCGAAGTCTTCGCGCAAGGAAGCTTCAATGACCTGAAATGCCTGGTGCACGGTGTCGGCGCGCATTAGCGCAACCGTAAGGTTGTGTGTTTTGTCGGACAGTTCCTGATTGGTGCGGGCGACTTTGATGAGCTCGCGCAGTTTTTTGTCGAGCTTTTCGTTGCGATTGCGCATGATGGCGGTCTGACGCTCAACCAAAGAAATGGCCGTACCGCCCGTGTCGTGCGGCAGAATCAAGTGAGCCAGGAGTTCGCTGTGGCGTTCGAAAAAGTCGGGCTGTTCTTTCAGGTAGTGAGCGACCTGCGCGTCTTCGCTCAGTTCCGCTTCAATTGCCGCCTCGGTGGGCTTACGCTGGATGCTCATAGAGTGATCGTTCCTTCAAAAACTAGGTTGCAGGCACCTGATAACCAAGCATTTTGCCCGTCTCCGGGCCAACTTACCAATAAATCGCCACCCCGAACATGAATCATGACCTTTGTGCCCGCTATTCCAAGCGTTTGGGCCACGGCTGCGGCCGCGCAGGCCCCTGTACCACAGGCTAGTGTTTCACCGACTCCGCGTTCGAATACGCGCAGCTTCATTTCCTGTTTATTGATCATTTGCATGAAGCCGACATTGACCGATTCGGGGAACGCCGAGTGTTCCTGAAAGGCTTTTCCATGCAAGCCAACGTTGGCGGTGTCGACGTTGGCTACCGGGATTACAGCGTGGGGGTTTCCCATGGAAACTGCACCAAATTCAATGCATTGCGGCCCTATGTCGAGTACGTATACGGTCGCTTGTGCCGGCGCAGTGAAGGGTAACGATTCCGGTTCGAAGCGCGGCACCCCCATGTTAACGCTGACCGCGCCGTCAGGGAGTAACTGCGCGTAGATCACGCCAGACATCGATTCCATGCCAATGAGCGTATCGGCCGGATGCTCGCGGCCAACAAAAGCTCCGAGGGCACGCGCGCCATTGCCGCACTGCTGAACTTCCTGGCCGTCGGCGTTAAAAATGCGATAGGAAATGACGTTGTCTTTGTGCGCAGGCGCTGAAATAATCAGCAGCTGGTCGCAACCAACCCCCAGACGACGGTCGGACAAAAACTGGATTTGTTCGCAGGTAAGCTCAAAGGCTTGTTCCCGCGTGTCTATGACGACGAAATCGTTGCCTGCGCCTTCCATTTTGGTAAACCGAAGATTCATTAACGGAGCTTAACCGACCCAGATTCGGTGGCAACTATTTTATGAGAGTGGGTCTGACTGGACGAGCTAGTGTCGTTTTTGTACTGTACCGCTTCACATAACTTGGTTCGATGAGGATTTCGCATGCGGCACATCATGGTTCTAAACGCCAAGGGCGGTTGCGGTAAGAGTACGCTCGCCACCAACATTGCAGGTTTTTACGCTGACGAAGGCAAGGTTGTAGCGCTAGCTGACTACGATTCGCAGTGCTCGTCTCTGGATTGGCTAAGTCTGCGGCCTGGCAGCGCGCCGAAAATTGAGGGCGTCAAAGGTTTTGACTCCGGACTGAAAGGGGTCTCGCGCGGCACCGATGTTGTTGTCATAGACGCGCCCGCGCGCAGCCACGGCAAAGAGCTCACCGATCTTCTAAATCATGCCGACACCGTGGTTGTACCCGTGTTGCCTTCCACCATCGACATGCGGGCAACAACCCGATTTTTAAAAGAAATTTATGCCAGCGGCCGCTATAAACGTAAGCAGATTAAGGTGGGCCTTGTGGGTAACCGTGTGCGCGAAAAAACCCTCATTTTTGATGAGCTCGACGCATACCTCGAGAAGCAGCGCTCTACCTATGTGGCGTCACTTCGCGAAGCGCAAAACTACGTACGTGCTTATACACGAGGTTTGAGCATTTTCGATTTGCCCGAATACCTGGCCTGGCCCGACTGGGAGCAGTGGCACCCTGTGGTTGAGTGGCTGGACAGCAAACGCAGTCGGCCCTGATAGCCATGCTCTAACAAGGGGCATGTGTAAAAACTACGAACATAAAAGGCCGCACAATTTGCGGCCTTTTTGTTTCCATTTAGATGAAGCTCTCGCCCGTGTACTATTACCGGTCTGTTTGCAGTATGCGCAAGCGGGAATAACTGCATGAGAGTCGTTATGAATCAATCCTCAGAGCCTTGGTCGTTAAGACGGTGGGCAATCATTTTGCATTTGTCGCAGCTGGCGAATTTCTTAATTCCGCTCTCGGGCTTCATCTTGCCCATCGTGATTTGGCAAATGAAAGAAGATCAGATTAACGGCTTGGACGCGCACGGAAAAGTGGTCGCGAACTGGCTGATTTCGTCTTTTCTTTATTCGATAGCGTTTTTCATTCTTTCGTTTGCACTAATTGGTATATCGCTGCTATTTATACTGGGTCTACTGGCAATTTGCTTCCCGATTTACGGGGCCATTAAAGCTTCGGACGGCGAGCTATGGTCCTATCCGTTATCAATACGATTCATTACGTAATTTAATCTGTCGCATAGGCGCGCTTAAATGACGCCTGGGAGGTGCAAGTGGAGGAGGTGCAAGTGGACAGGCATAGGGGCGGTGCAAGTGGACGGTGCAAGTGGACAGGCATAGGAGAGGTGCAAGTGGACAGGCATAATGCGGCGGTGCAAGTGCGGTGCAAGTGCGGTGCAAGTGGACAGGCATAATGCGGCGGTGCAAGTGGACAGGCATAGGGAGGGAAGTGC
>QIGP01000050.1 GCA_003228965.1 Gammaproteobacteria bacterium | reverse complement strand
TAGCTATGGCTCAAGGGGGATCGGCGCAAATGGCCGCGCCATAGTGAGCGAAAAACCATCAAGCGGTGTGTACCGCAGTCTGTCAAATTGCCCACTTTCTTTTCAACCTTGTATGTCCTTCTTAAGTACGCAGTGCCAGCGCACTCATGAATAATGCAGGCTAGTTAACTGTTACCCAAGGGTATGTAAGAACGCTGGGCTACGGCTTCGATAGGTAACTTGCAGCCACTAGCTTAATCAACTCAATTGCAAGGTCGTGTTTGCTCATGGTGGGTAGCGGATGCTCACTGTCTTTGCTTAACACCAACAGTGCATTGGAGTCGCTGTCGAAGCCCAGTTTCTCGCCACAAGACTCCAGGTCGCCAACCTGATTGGCCGCAATCATGTTCAGCTTCTTACGCGCCAATTTACCCAACGCGTGTTTTTTTACGTCATTAGTTTCAGCCGCAAAGCCTACAGTAAACGGTGACTCGCTTAAATGTCCAACGCTTGCCAATATGTCCGGGCATGGTTCCAGTTCCAGCGTTTCTGTGTTGCCGGATTTTTTTATTTTTTTGTCGCTTACGTTTGCTGGACGAAAATCGGCAACTGCTGCTGCAGCAATAAAAATATGGGTGTCGCTGATGCGCTCGTGAACTGCCTCATACATTTGTTGGGCAGACTCTACGTCGACAAAAGTGATATTTCCTGGCGAGTCCAGGTTCACGGGGCCACTGACCAGCGTGACACTGGCTCCTGCGTCGACTGCAGCCTGAGCCACCGCGTAGCCCATTTTTCCAGAGCTGCGATTGCTCAAGTAACGCACAGGGTCCAACCGTTCCCGAGTGGGTCCGGCGGTAATCAGCAGGTTGACTCCGCTAAGTGGTCCCTGACTTCGGCTTTTCACCAGGGCGCTTGCGACTTCATCCACAATGGCCAAAGGTTCGAGCATGCGCCCGGCGCCTGTTTCTCCACACGCCTGGTCGCCCTCTCCTGGTCCCATCAGAACAACGCCTCGTTCGCCGAGTGTGGTCGCATTGGCTGACGTTGCCGCGTCGGCCCACATCACCCGGTTCATGGAAGGTGCTATGCAGACCGGCTGTTCTGTCGCCAGACACAGCGTAGTTAGAAGGTCGTCGGCACGGCCTTGAGCCAAACGCGCCATAAAGTTGGCACTTGCGGGTGCAACCACAATGGCGTCGGCCCAGCGAGCAAGCTCAATGTGGCCCATGGCCGCTTCAGCCTCGCGGTCAAACAGCTCACCGCGTACAGGCTGTCCGGATACGGCCTGAAACGTCAGTGGCGTGACAAACTGCTGAGCACCTTGCGTCATTACCACCTGAACTTCACAGCCACGGTCGCGAAACCGGCGCACGAGGTCGGGGCTCTTGTAGCTCGCGATGCCGCCACTCACACCAAGAAGAATGCGTTTGTTGTTAAGTATGTCGCTCATAGTAGGGGTCAAGTTTACCTCATCGCCACAGCCTTGGTATACGATGGAACGAACTGAGTAACACCTGAACTTCATGAGCTCACCAATTTTCTACACGATTGACGGCGCAGCAGGCCCGACCCGAATTCCCAGTAACGGTATCAAGCTTGGTGTCTTTACAGCGGGGCCGAAAGACGGTGTACCCGTCGTGTTGTGCCATGGTTTTCCCGAACTTGCCTATTCCTGGCGCGCCCAAATTGTGGCGCTTGCCGAGGCTGGCTACCGCGTTATTGCTCCCGACATGAGAGGCTACGGCCACTCCGATGAGCCCATTGACATCGCAGCTTATACGTTGGCAAATTTGTGTGCGGACCTCGAGGGGCTTCTCGACCATTTTGAAGTTGGCCGCGCCGTTTTTGTGGGGCACGACTGGGCCGGCAACGTTGTCTGGCAAATGCCGTTGCGTTACAGCGGGCGCATTATGGGTGTCGCCGGTCTCAACATGCCATTCGTGCCCTACTACGCCCCGCGGCCGGCTCTTGAAGCCTACCGGGAGAAATACGGCGACGACATGTACATTTTGAAATTTCAGGATCCCGCCATCGCCGAGAACATCTTGTCGGCCGACGTCGACGCAACGATGAAATTTTTCATGCGCAAGAGTCGCTATTGCGCCGAACAATTTGAACGTGCTCCCAAGCATGCTCGAAGCCTGGACTTTCTTGGGGCTATTGAACACGGTGATAAGCAAGAGTGGCAAAAGCAGGGATTCTTAGGCAAAGAAGAACTGTCGGTATACTCCGGCACGTTTTCGCACAATGGGTTTAGCGGCCCTGTGAACTGGTATCGCAACTTTGCACGCAACTGGCGCGACGACAAAGATTTGCCACAGTTAGTTAGCCAGCCTTGCCTGATGATTATGGCCGAGAACGACGTGGTGCTTCCTCCCTCCGCGGCCGACAACATGGAAAAATACGTGCCCAACCTTGCACGTCACATAGTAAAAGATTGCGGTCACTGGACCATGCAGGAACATCCTGAAGAAGTAAATCGGGTACTAATTGACTGGCTGTCTTCAACCAACTTCGACTAAAACAAAAAGGAGCATTTCGGCACTCGCTGGTACGATGCGCTCTCAGCACAACCAATGTTGCATTACTGGTCGCTTTGCCACGTTTTGAGCGTTGAGCTCAACCCCAGTCATTAGGCAAACTAACTCCGTCGCTAGTACCCAAGGAAGGGAAATGAGGATACGGAAATGCCGCTAAGCGACTGGCCAGCCGGCGAGCGCCCTAGAGAACGATTGTTTTCGCTGGGCGCCGCCGCGCTGTCCGACTCGGAGCTGTTAGCCATTGTGTTTGGACGCGGAGTACGTGGTTCAACTTCGGTTGATATTGCCCGCGCATGCCTGATTAACTTCGGCAACTTAAGAACCCTGCTTCACAGTCCGCCACGAGTTTTGCTCGAACAACACGGCATGGGTCCGGCACGGGTTGCAACGTTAATTGCGGCCACCGAAATCGTACGCCGCAGCCTGTCGGAAAAACTTGAACGCGGTAGCCCCATGTTAAAGCCCCGGGACACCGAAGCTTTTTTACAGGCCCACCTTCGCGACAAGCCCCACGAAGTGTTCTGCTGCCTGATGCTCGACAACCGTCACCGCATCATCGAGTTTTGCGAGCTGTTTCGCGGCACTATAGACGGTGCTTCGGTGCACGCACGTGAAGTGGTTAAACTTGCACTTGCCACTAATGCCGCTGCTGTGATTTTTGCTCACAATCACCCCTCTGGCGTAGCAGAACCCAGTTCAGCTGATGAGCGTATTACTCGTAAGCTCCAACGTGCGCTGGCTTTGGTGGATATCCGGGTATTAGATCATTTTGTGGTGGGAGATGGGAATACGGTGTCGTTTGCGGCCAGAGGCTTACTCTAAACTGGCGGCGAAATTTATGTGTATTTTCATAAGGTTATAAACACGCTTTCCGACTAATTCTCCTGGCAACTGGATAACAACGGTCAAACCGAGCCCTACGAGGCATTTCCTCAGGTTTTTCTGGTCCTACAGGTTGATATCAACAGCTGCGACTGGTATAAATTGCGACCCATTTACGAAGCGCCCAGGCTGGCGTGCGTGATAAACGCGAAAAGCAGTCAAGTTATTGAGGAATAAAGAAATGTCTAGAATCTGCCAAGTTACTGGCAAGGGTCCTGCATCCGGAAACAACGTGTCGCACGCGAAAAACCGCACACGTCGCCGCTTTTTGCCCAATTTGCACACTCACCGCATCTGGGTTGAGACCGAAAATCGCTTCGTTAAGCTGCGAATCTCACAGAAAGGCCTTCGCATGATTGATCGTGACGGTATAGATGCCATATTAAAAACAATGCGCGACAAAGGCGTAAAGGTTTAAAGGAGACTACTCATGCGCGATAAAATTCGATTGGTGTCGTCTGCTGGAACTGGACACTTTTACACCACTACAAAAAACAAACGCCTGCACCCGGAAAAAATGGTCGTTAAGAAATTCGATCCCCGCGTTCGCAAGCACGTTGAGTATAAAGAAGCCAAGATTAAATAGGTTCACTTTGACTTGATATAAAAAACCCGCTTTGAGCGGGTTTTTTTATGTCTGAAATCGGCGGCGCCTGATTGTTGTGCCTGTCCATCTGGTTGTTTTGGTTGTTGTGCCTGTCCACAGCATTTCTTTCCTTTGGTGCCTGTCCACAGCATTTCACAGCATTTCACAGCATTTCCGCTTTGGTGCCTGTCCACAGCACTTTTTTGGTGCCTGTCCACAGTGGTTGTTCTTCTT
>QIGP01000433.1 GCA_003228965.1 Gammaproteobacteria bacterium | reverse complement strand
TCGCCAAGGATGTTTAAGTAGACTCTTTCGGCCTGCTCAAAATTTCCTTGTGCCCGATGTAAAATGCCGATTTCGTTGCGTGCAACGTATGGTAATTCACTTAAGTCAACGGCTTGTTCGAACACTTGCAGCGCCTCATTGAAGCGCTCAACATGGCGATAGGCCACTCCAAGTCGTAGGTAAGCCTGGGCGTCACGTGGAGAACCCACAACTTGATCTTCGAGCATACTGACAACGCCGTCAGCCTCTGGCGACGACGGCAGCTGACCCATGTAAAGCGAAGACTTCGACACGTCGCCGGTTTCGCCTTGCGCAAGTTTAACCGGCGTTTTAGTCGTACTGGCACAAGCGCTTAGCATAAGCACTGCAGCCAGGCACAACGTTGTGCGAACTGTACTAGTTGTTAAGCTCAGCAACGGACACTCCCTTCTCAACTTTTTGATAACGTCCTGGCATCAACTGCGCCAGTGCCGCAAAACTTTGACGCATCCAGGCGTCGTATAAACCTTCGTCCAATCGATTGACGTTGGTCTCGTGTACTTCGATGGCTTGCTCTTCGAACGGAAAGGCTTGTTCTTCGAGCAAGAATTCGTACTGTTCCAGTTCGTCCGCGTTTAAACCGTCGGGTCGTTCCGAAGTCATCAGCGAGTCAGCCATCTCCGCGTAAGCGGCTGCCACCTGATAGGTCACAGCTGTTGTCACTTCGGCAATGTTATAGCTACTAGCCCGACTCAGCTGATCCAAAAGCGTTTCCATTCTCTGTTTCTTCAATTTCAGTGTCTGTTGTAACGGCTCCTGCAACCGCACTTCGGCAAACGGCTGCCAGGCCTGTTTGGCGAACATCAACGTGGCTCGCGCCGCCGCCGTTCGACTACGTGGGGTTGCACTAGCTCCCGCTTGGGTATCGACATCAATGATCGACTTTACCCACGCCAAATATTGCGACTCACTGCCCATTTCCTGATAAATGCCGGCAATCTCTTCACGGGCGGCGATGTTTTCATCTATGGGTAGCGGCTGCGCATCAATTAAATAGACATAACTATCCAGTAGACTACCTGGATTTTTCTCTTCTCGATAAATATCGATGGCCTGGTAGTTGGCCGCCAGTCGGGTTTCAGTGTCGTTCTGTGAGTCTTTGGCAAGTCGCATTAATTCGCCGGCGGCATTTTCGTTGTCGCCCGATTCCAGGTAGCTCACGGAAAGGTTACGCGTTACGTCGCGCTGTAATTCGTGACCTGGAAAATTGCTGCGAAACGCCTGTAGTACCTGAGCCGCTCGACCATAGTTTTTCAAATCCATTAATACTGAGGCCGCTTCGTACTCTGCAGTTGGCACTAACGTACTTACCGGCGCTACACTCGCAAGTCGTAAAAAATGTCCAGCAGCCTTTTCGAAGTTACCGTTTGTTTGTTCCGTTTCGCCCTGTCGGTAGACAGAGGCTGCCAGTAGTTCGACTACGTCGTTGCGCGTCGCCGCATCTGCAGCACCTTCAACTTGCAACTCCAACGTTTGTGCGAAGGCGTTTTCGGCTTTGCCGTAATCGTTTTGATCAAAATGTGTGTTACCCGCCACCAGCAAGGCAATGCGTTGCTCCTCAAGAGGGGCGGCAGGCTGCCAGGCCAACAGATCTTCGGCAGCGGCAAGTGCGTCGGCAAGGTCGCCCCGTTCGTACAGCCGCTCGGTTGCATCTGTTTGAACCCGCGTTGCCTCCGAGTGATCGTTGAACGCTGCTGCAAATTTAAGCGCGCTATCGATTGACTG
This sequence comes from Gammaproteobacteria bacterium, assembly GCA_003228965.1. Taxonomy (GTDB): domain Bacteria; phylum Pseudomonadota; class Gammaproteobacteria; order Steroidobacterales; family SZUA-146; genus SZUA-146. Next base: position 2,465 of record QIGP01000433.1, on the reverse strand, counting down.
TCGTTCCCAGCTCCAGCGCGATTCAGGATCGTCAATGGAAGCTTCGTGCTTACCGTAGGCCAGGAGCGCCGCGTAGGCCGCTTCCGAGGAACGAGGATGTGGCTCGTATTCGTAAGCTGTATATTCATAATCGACAACGGCTTTGGCAAATTCACCTTGATCAAATAGCAACTCAGCTAACAGGAAGTGTGTTTCGGGTGTTTCCGCGACCGCCGGAAAAGAACTCAGCCAAGCTCGATACCATTGCTCCGCCTTCACATAGGCGTCGTTGCGCGCGCCGCTTTCTGGATTGTCTTTTAGTTCCTGAGCGCCTGCGTGATAATACTGGGTTAGCTCTGTCAGGTGCAGTTTAAGAGCAACAACAATATCTTCGGATTCTTCAGGACTGTGCAACGACCAGTAATCTTCGCCGCCTCGATTTAACCTGTACTCTGCGGCAAACTCTTCTTTAGCGGCCATTTCCTGATCGAAAAATCCTGCTTCATGGTAGGTATCAATGACTGCAAGCTGCATGTGCGGCGCGTGACGCGCATTGGGGAGGCGTGCCACAAAAGCACGATACGCCTCGGCGGCATCCTGGTAACGTTCTTCTTTACGATAAAGTTCGCCAAGATCGGTGAACAGCAAGTGTTCAAATCCAGGCGCGGTATCTCTGTCCAGCAGAGTATTCAGGTCGGTAACCCCTTCTGCGTAAGCGAACGAGAGACTCATGGCGCGTAGTGCGTCGAGCAGCATCTCCTGACCACCGGGGGCCAACTCATCCATAGAATTGCGTTGATATTCGCCCTTTTTTAGCAGTCGGTGCCGCAGCAAATGCAGAAATGCGCTCTGTGATTCGGGGTAGTCCGAGAGCTTAAACAATGACCATCCGTGTTTGTACCAAGACTGTTCCAAAAACGCTCCCTTGCTACCATTAGCGACACGTTCGATCACGGCGGCGTAGGCAGTAGCGGCGTCTTTGTAGTTGCCTTGTGAAAATAGTGTTTCACCGCGACGGAATTCGCTCTCTTCTGCATACGTCGACTTCGGTTGCTGACTAACAAGGTTTGCAAGTGTAGTACGCGCCGCGTCCATATCGCCAACCGCTTCGAGCGCTCTGGCAAGCTGGTAGTAAACTGCGTCGTTTCCTTTGTGGTCCGGGTAGCCTTTAATCAAGTCACGGTAAAGTGCAATTGCTTGCTCATACAGTTCGTGAGCATCTTCATCTCTTGCACCGTCAACTAAAAGTTCTTCGGCGCGTTCAAGCTCCATGTCAGCCAGGCGGCGAAGCGCGCCAGGCCTGCGTGGGTCGTCAGGAGTGGCCAGGCGCAAAAATGCCTCGTAGCTTGCGCGCGCCTTGGCTTTTGCTGCGGTGGAAGAGGCCAGAGACATTGCCGCGATGTTTTGTTCAGACGTCGACTCGGTTTGTGCTATTGCGTTTGTCCCCGAAAACAGTACAGAGGCTACGGCTACAATTAAACGGATCATGGCGACTCCTGGGCCAGCGCCGACTGGTCATAGGCACTTGCCAAGGCAAACTGAGCTTCGGTCAGGTAAGCCGTTAAGCGCTGCTTGTGCTGCTCGAACTGTTCTCCTGCTAACCCTGCGAGATACTGCTGGTGAAGGCCTAGCGCCTTTTCAGCTTGTGTGAGCAACCGCTCAATTCGCGGCTCGGCAGCGTCAATGCGCAGATCAAATTGAGAAAATTTATCCGGAGAACTTTGCTTGGCAACAACCAGTTTTGCCATACGCTTTTCGCCCTGCACAACCAGTTCTTCAAGTTTGCGAACCTGCTTGGTCATTTCCCAAACGCGTTCAGGATAAACTTGTTCCAGATTCCACAACATCACACCGCGTAGAAACTGTTGTTTCTGTTTGATACTGTCCGCCCGTGCGGAGCTTATTCTTGCCAGGCGAACACCAGTGCTATTCACGCGCCGCCACAAGGCCGCTTCTTCGGGAGTAGCAAGTTTGACGGCGTCGCTAAATGTGCGTATGCGTTCCAGTTCGGTGTGAGCCAGATCAACTCGTGTACTTAAGTTCAGAAGTTCCGCGTCACGCCCGGTGCCTGGCTGCTGCTTCATTTGGGCGCCATATCGAGAGCGTTGAGCTTCTACAATGGTGCGAAAGGCCGCCAAGCTGTTTTTCCAGTTGGTCAGGTTTTCATGCAAGAACAACACGTCGCGATAATTTTTAAGACCTTCCTGAAACGCGTGGTCCGCCACCAAATGGTAAAGATAACGTGATTCTGGTGAATCAGGTACAGACTTCAATTGCCAAAACCAACCGACGGTTCCCGCCGTATCATTTTCTAATAATTGGTCAAGAAACCCACCATGATCCAGGCTGGTTTGAAACGTATTTAAATGTTCGATTTCGTCTTCAAACTGTTCGATGGCCTGATGGTATTCGTTGATGGCCTGTTCATCTTTACCTAGTTGACGGTGAGCAAATGGTATCGCAAGCAACGCCTCCTGCACAGCAGG
>QIGP01000307.1 GCA_003228965.1 Gammaproteobacteria bacterium | reverse complement strand
ACCACATGTGCAACGACCTCGAACAAGTTAAAGACATTTCACGCTCTCCCGACCGTATTAGACAAGACGTCTCCCGCAGTCCAGGTGGAGACAGCCGTATTTTTTTAAACCGGTGTATCGGATGTCACTCCGGAATGGACCCGTTGGCACAGGCCTTTGCCTACTACGACTTCGATGAGACGGTTAATCAACTGGTTTACACCGAAGGCACGGTGAACGAAAAGTACGGCATTAACAGCACGAATTTTGAAACCGGTTTCGTCACTCCCGATAACAGCTGGTCTAACTACTGGCGAGAGGGCCAAAACGCAATTATTGGCTGGGATGCAACGCTACCCGGTAGTGGGGTCGGCGCTAAATCACTAGGCGAAGAGCTTGCGAACAGCGAAGCGTTTGCTCAGTGCCAAGTCACCAAAGTGTTCCGCAACGTGTGTTTCCGCGCGCCTGCCGACACCGAGGACCGCAACCAGATCGATACAATGGTTGCTTCTTTTAGGAACTCAAACTACAGCCTGAAGCAAGTTTTTGCTGAATCTGCTGTTTACTGCATGGGCGAGTAGGAGAGTCATGATGAAACGTATACTTACAGTTTTAACCCTTGTAACGCTAATTAGCGCTTGCGGTGGTGGCGGAGCCGATACCGTGGAGAATCCAATTATCGATGCTCCCCAAATTTCGGAATACACAGGGCCCGCACCTGCAACCGGCGACGTTCAGTCTTTTCGCATTAACGTCTGGGACAACCTTAAGTCCACTTCGCGCTGTGGTACTTGCCACACCGCAAGCGGTGGACAGTCGCCCATGTTTGTACGCCAGGACGACGTCAATCTTGCCTATGCCGAAGCTACATCACTCGTTGCATTAACCACACCGGATACGTCATTACTTGTGACCAAGGTCGGCGGCGGCCACAATTGCTGGCTCTCGAGCGACGCGGCGTGCGCGCAAATTATGGAAACCTGGATTACCGCATGGGCCGGCGATGCCGTTGCAGGTGGAGGTCGTGAAATTGACCTTGACGCGCCAATACTCAAAGACCCCGGCGATTCAAAGTCATTCCCGGACGATTCGTCGCTCTTTGCAAGCACTATCTATCCGCTTGCCACAACTTACTGCACTCAGTGCCACAGCTCTGAGTCACAATTCCCTCAGCAGCCCTATTTTGCTGAATCAAACGTCGATGTTGCCTATGCGGCAGCCCGCCCAAAAATCAATCTCGATGAACCAGGCAACTCGCGCTTTGTATTACGACTTGCTAATGAATTCCACAACTGCTGGAGCAACTGCCCGTCCGATTCCGCGGAAATGCTAGCGGCGATTAATGCGTTTTCCGATCAAATCGTACCGACTGAAGTTGATCCAATGCTGGTCACATCTAAAGCGTTGTCGCTAGCTGATGGCACAGTTGCCAGTGGCGGTAACCGGTACGAGGCCAATGCAATTGCAACCTATGAATTTAAAACCCGCACCGGGCTCACCGCGTTTGATACTAGCGGCATTGAGCCTGCAATGAATCTGAACCTGTCAGGTGACGTTAGCTGGTTGAGCGCTTGGGGCATCAGTATAAACGACGGAAAAGCTCAGGCATCTACGGCTTCAAGCAAGAAGCTGCATGATCTGATCAAATCCACAGGAGAGTTTACACTGGAAGCCTGGGTTATCCCAGGCAACGTGAGCCAGGAAGAGGCTCGCATCATGAGTTACTCCGCTGGTGTTGACGCGCGTAACTTTACTCTCGGTCAAACTTTATACAACTATGACCTTGCGATTCGCAGTTCGACCGCCGATGGAAACGGCATGCCCGCGCTGTCAACGAATGACGATGACGAAGATCTGCAGGCGACACTGCAACACGTTGTAAGTACTTATGACCCAGTAAACGGCGGCCGTATTTACGTCAACGGCCAGTTTACCGACGACATAGATCTGAACGGCGGCGGCTCGCTGGCTGACTGGGATGACAGTTTTGCTTTTGTCGTCGGCAATGAAGTCTCCAGTGATCGATTGTGGACCGGCAGCGTACGCTTCATATCTGTCCATAACCGCGCCCTAACCGACCTACAAATTCAACAAAACTTCGACGCAGGCGTCGGTGAAAAATTCTTCCTGCTGTTCAGCGTAGCCCATCTGATCGACGTGCCTGACAGCTACGTGTTGTTCCAGGTAAGTCAATTCGACGAATTTAGCTACTTGTTTGAAGCACCACAGTTTATTTCACTGGATCCAACTGCTTCGCCAAACAATATTCCGCTTCAAGGAATGCGCATTGGTATTAATGGTGCGGAAGTCGACAAGAGTCAGGCTTACAGCAACCTGGACGTCATGTTGAACGACATCGATTTTGAGGCGAGCTCTCAACCGCTTTCACGCTTGGGGACATTGATTCCGTTGCAAAAAGGGTCTGAAAGTGACAGCTTCTTCCTAACGTTTGAGATGCTGGGTGACAACGCCAACGTATTTACCGAGGCCACGCCTTTGCAGCCTGGCACGCCGCCCGACGTTGAACGCGAGTCGGCTATTGGCATGCGTACGTTCGATGAAATAAACGCTTCCATGTCTGTGATTACGGGTGTCAGTCAAAACAACGCTTCCGTAGTTGAAACGTATACCACCATCAAACAGCAGTTACCCTCCATAGAGTCTATTCAAGGCTTCCTGGCTTCGCACCAGGTCGCAATAGCGCAACTCTCGATTGAGTACTGCAACGAATTGGTGAACAGTCCGGCACAACGCAGCGCGTTCTACCCTGGATTCGACTTCAACCAGAACGCGAACACAGCTTTTGCCAACGATACGTCGCGCAACGTGATGCTGGACCCGCTTCTCGACAATATGTTTGGAACGTCGCTTGGTTCGCAACCGGATGTTGTTTCGGTGCGCGCGGAACTCAACGCGTTAATTGATCGACTCACCGTCTGTGGCAACAGCTGCAGCGCGGACCGAACGGTGGTGGTGGCCAAAGCTACCTGTGCCGCAATGCTTGGCAATGCTGCCGTGATGATCCACTAATACAAGGTTTTTTGTGATGAAAAAACGTAACCACTTTGAACGCAATGAACCCCTGAAACACGCGGACCATAGCAAGCCGCGCACTCGTCGAGAGTTTCTAGCTCAAGGTTTCATGAGCGGTTCCGGACTTATTGCAGGCTCCACACTCTATAGCCTGTTTTCCAATCCACGTAGCGCGCGAGCTGCGCTTTCGGCTGACTTGGAAACCTTGCGCCAGAACTGCGGCATCGCCGTACAAGGCGCCGGTAAAATCCCGTTTATCACTATTGATCTTGCGGGGGGCGCCAACATTGCTGGCTCCAACGTACTTGTTGGTGGTGCCGACGGTCAGCTGGATTTCCTCAGTACACAAGGCTACAGCAAGCTTGGCTTGCCGGGTGACATGGTGCCAGGTGCGCTGAACCCGGATACAGGCGTTAACGATTTCGTGAACTCCGACTTAGGGTTGGCCTTTCATTCCGACAGCGCATTTTTACGCGGTATGTTGGATAAAATCAGCCTTCCGAACCTTGCCAATATGAACGGTGCTGTGATCCCGGCCCGCTCCGAGAACGACACGGGCAACAATCCGCACAACCCGATGTACGGCATTAACAAAGCCGGTGCCGACGGCGAACTGCTCACACTAATTGGAACACGAAGCTCCGATTCAGGTGGTAACTCGATGGCGCCTGACATGATGCTCGACCCCACCGTGCGCCCAACGAAAGTCGATCGGCCAAGCGACGTAACAGGACTAGTCGATACCGGTAAACTCGTTGGCTTGCTCGATCAAAGCGACGCGGTTGCGGTGATGGAGTCAATTCAGCGAATTTCTGATATGAAACTTGACCGAGTGAATACTCAAGTGTCGTCTGACGAGGTGCTTAAAGACCTCGTGCGCTGTGGTTACGTCAAAGCAGCAGATCTAAGCGATCGCTTCGGCGACCCCAGCACACTAGACCCTATTCTTGATACGGACATTGTTGGCCCGACCGGTATTTTCACTCAGGCCGAAATAGATAACGAAAGTCGCTTTCGCAAAACAGCCTCGATCATGAAACTGGTTCTGAACGGCTTCGCAGGAGCCGGCACCATTGAAATGGGTGGCTACGACTATCACACAGGCGAGCGCGCAACGGGCGAAATTCGTGACCTGCTCGCCGGACGGTGCATGGGAGCCTGCCTAGAATATGCCGCTCGTCTTAATACACCGCTAATGCTCTACGTACTCAGCGATGGCTCAGTGGC
>QIGP01000436.1 GCA_003228965.1 Gammaproteobacteria bacterium | reverse complement strand
TATCTACGTAGACTTTCGTTATTAATATAGGTAGGTTAATAGCCTACGTGGCCGCAATTTGAGAACCACCATGAACGTGCAAAACGACCATCCAGTCCCCAAACCTACACCGGCAGAGCTTGTCATACTTGGGGTGCTTTGGAATCACGGTCCGGCCACTGTCCGGGCGGTTCACAACGCCATGCCGGGCGGAAATGTCAGCGGTTACACAACCATATTAAAACTCTTGCAAATCATGCATCGCAAAGGTCTTGTGGTGCGTGACGACTCGCGCCGGGCGCACGTGTACCGTCCGGTGTCGAGTCGGGTAAGCGTGCAAACTCAATTAACCTCCGATTTGGTTCAGCGAGCATTTGACGGATCTCCGTCCAAGCTCGTTGTTCAGGCGTGAGGGTCGGCGCAGTCTGCGAGCCGCGAAGAGCTCGATAAAATTCGCTCGCTTTTGGAACAGCTGGAGGCGCAACAAACCGAGCCATAAAGTGCCCGAGTGAGTAAATATGTCCATTGAAATAATCGTCAATGCCCTTGGCTGGACACTGCTACATTCCTTGTGGCAGGGCGCGATTATTGGACTACTGTTTGTTCTGTCTTGTTCAGTTCTACAAACGGCTAACCCTGCGTTAAGGCATGGAAACGCGCTGGCCTGGCTTGTGCTGTTTATAGCTCTTCCGGTTCTAACTTTTGCCGGACTGCTCTTGTCGGTACAAGGTGTAGCGATGATTTCCACGGTTCCTGCATTGATGCCAATTTCAGCGTGGTCCGACGGTTCGTCAAACCTGTTGCCTCACACGCTGCGGTTGTTAGGGTGCTTGTGGGTTTCAGGTGTGCTGGTACTACTCATTCGACTGTGGCGCGATTGGCGTCAACTGGATCAATTTACCTGCGCTGGTGTCCAGCCGCTGCCACAGTTAGAAGACTCTTTGGCAACGCTACGTGAGGCAATGAAAGTTTGTATGCGCGTTGGCTTGGTGGAATCCAGTAACGCGACTGTACCCATGGTGGTTGGTTTCCTGAAACCCATGATCGTCATACCCAGCAGCGCGTTACTTGGACTAACACCGCGCGAACTCGAATTAATTGTGGCGCACGAGCTGGCCCATTTGAGACGTAAAGACCACCTGACCAATTATCTGCTGATTGGGGCAGAGACCCTGTTTTTCTATCACCCGGTTGTGTACGCGCTTACGCGAACCCTTCGCCACGAACGCGAGCTGTGCTGTGACGACCTTGTTATCAGCACGTTCAACGAACGTATTTGTTACGCACATGCTCTGAGCAAACTGGAATCGTTGCGTGGTACGAATGTCGTGCCCGCGAGCACGTTGAGGCTGGCGGCTACCGACGGTCCTTTGGTTGTGCGCATTGCACGCCTGGTGCAGCGGCGTACGCACAGACGATGGGTTGTCATGCCGGCGGCCATGTTGCCTTTTGTCGCTGCGGGTTTTGCCGCCGTCATATTTCAACAGACTCATGTTGCGTCTGTTGGTGAGAATAGACCTTCTATGGCCTCTGACAACATGCCGTTCCTTGACCGAAAAGCTCGCGCTGTCCGGACATCGGCCGATGAAAACGGTTCGTCTGAGTTGCAGCGGGTTCAGCTAACCAAATATGAACGGCGCGACGTGGCGGCTACAACCGTGTCGAGGATTGCTGCCGCATTAACTCAAGGACCGGCACCCCGGCATCTTGCGGCCATCGAGAAAGGTATTAAGAAAGTAGTTGATTCAGGAAAGGTTCTGACGAACCAGACCATTGTTAGCTTGCTACCTAACCCTGAGTCTATATCGTCACAAGATATTGACTCTTCCAGGCCGGGACGAGCTTCGCCCGATTTGGCGTTGTCTTCAACGGCCGCTGAACAGCTTGATGTACTGCCGTCCCCGGGCAGAAACGTTGCTCGCTACGGTGACGCACTGTCGAGTAATGCTGCTTCAAAAAGCGCAGCCACAGATCTTACCATTAGTTCCATCGGTAGTTCAGTAGCGAAAGGGTCGACAGACACGCCGGTAGATTCTTCGCGCATTGCGTACGACATGTCTGAGTTGAGTACTTTATATGCGCCGGTTACGCGCCAGGCAGAGCTGCCTACATTACCGTCATACCTGCCTTCCCCAGGTACAGGCACAAACGTATCGGCTTCTACTTCGCAAGTTGGCCTCATCACACATACCACGTTGACCGGTGGTGCTCTCATCCACAGCGTTACGCCTCGCTACCCAACCAGAGCGCGCTCGCGCGGATTTGTCGACAAGGTTATTGTGTCAATTGAAGTGGATGCGACAGGTGTGGTCAATCAGGTGTCTGTCGTAGACAGTGACTCGCGTCCTATGTTTCGGCGCGCCGTAGTTCGCGCCGTATCCCAGTGGAAGTTCGAGCCGTTACTACGCAACGGCCGGCCGGTGGAGCAAACTCTGGAACAGTCTTTCGATTTTCGCCTGCAGCCGTATACTGCGAGAAAACGTTCGCAGTCTTGTCGTGATACTGACGGCGAAGTTTGTCGCCTGTCTTCTTAAGAGTCGCTTGTACTATAAGCCTGTCGGTCAGGCGGATTAACTCTGAACGATTGTTTGTTCACACTCTATTCTTCAATAGAAAGGATCATCTCGCGCAAGCTAAATGAGTACCTGCGCGAGGCTGGCCAGAAGGACCGGTCTCTATAATCAAGAGGTCTAGGTGTGCAACAAGGGAGTGATGTTTGAAGTTTAATAATGGCCGTCTCACAGGCAGGCTTTTAAGCATTGAGGTGACAGCCCGTTGGGTGTTATGGGGCCACAACCTGGAAGATCGTTCCCTTAACGTGATATGCGAAAGCTTACGGCGAATTTGAGCCCCAGCGGAAATACACTATGAACCCATCGCAGAGAGCTCTACTAAACCGGAGAGCATTGATCTGGTTACCTGCTATATCGGATTGCATAATGACTAGAATATTTTTCATTACTTCGCTGCTGTTAACATGCAGCAGTGTACTGGCGCAGCAACTCACGGCACCGGAAGAGCACATTCGGGCGGCGGATCAAACCTACCTTGCGTGTTACTGATTTTATTCAGACCACATTCGTAGCAGGTTGGCCTGAACAGCCTGCATTTGCGTGTAGTTTTCGTGTTTCATGTTGAGTCCTTCCAGCGCGGCAACTTCGTTAAGATCGTACAGTACGTTTCGTTTGGCGCCGTCCCGAATTCGACTTTGAATAAAGGTGATAGCCACAAGTCGCTCACCCGATGTGATTTTTTCAACTTCGTGGAGTGTATGAGACGGGTACGCAATAGCTACGCCTGGCTGTTCTTTAAAACGCAATTCCGAGTCACCGATAGTGACGCGTAACGCACCGCCTTCGTAGTCGGACGGCTCATTCAGGAAAATAGTGCAGCTAACGTCGGACCGGAGTGTGCCGTTGGGCAGCGGTATCATTGCGCTATCGGGGTGCAGGCCGTAGCTCATGCCCGACGTGTAGCGTGTGATGAGCGGTGGTGCAAAACGCACTGGAAAAGCAAAATCGAGAAACTCCCGATTGGTTGCCAGTGCTTCATTGAGAATTTTTGATGTTTTTTCGTAGGCCGAGGCGTCGTGAAGTTGCAAATTATTTTTTACTTGAGAATGGGGGTTGCTGATTTTTCCGTCGACAAATGTGGCTGACACAACCATGTCCTTCAGGGACTTAATTTGCTCGTTGTTCAACAGCTCGAACTTCTTGAACATGTTTAATCCTCAGTAGTCAGTTCCATTGCTTTTGCAACTAACGGGTAAGTGTTTGCCAGTTCTTCGACCCATTCAACAGTGGTTCTAATCGACTCGCCATGGTTACTTCTGGCTTGCCCCAGTAGCTGTCGACGCAGGTCGGGACTGTACTGATGTTCGGGTGCCTTGGAGTAGGATGCCATAATTGGACCGCGAATAATCGCGTGGGCGTCTTCTTCGTCAAGATCGTGGCCGAAAAAGTGGGCTGCTTGCACAAGTTGTTGAGTAGGCGACTGTAAAAACACATCGAAATCGAGCCACAGAATGTTGCTTTGAGTGGTGTCGGCTGCTTGCAGTAGAGCTGTGAATTCGCATAGCCAGCTCACGGCAATTTTTTGGGTTACGGATAATTTCCACAGGGGTATATCGAACCCTTCGAGCCTGGCTTGAAGTCGCAGCAAGCGTGACGCCGAGAGCATGTGCATTTCTCTTAAAGACGCGTCTCCTGCCAAAATTGTCTCTAGATAGCGCTCAAGCGATGTCACAAGAAACAGTGACCGTGACTGGTTACGCATAAGGTCGCTG
>QIGP01000369.1 GCA_003228965.1 Gammaproteobacteria bacterium | reverse complement strand
AAGGTTGGCTTAGAATAGCAGGCAGCGAAGGCAGGCTGCGAGCTGCTCTCTACGAGATCAAAGCGGTTTTGGAAGAACAGACTTTAGAAAATGGCGACCTTACCCTGAGTCTGGACATCGACGAACAATCAATACGTCGAATACAGCGGGAACAGGCGGTAGTATTACCAGTCCAATTCGGTGAATCTCCCGAGTTGGCGACACTTCTTACAACGACAAGGCACTAAACTCTATGGCATGGAACGAACCTGGTAAAGACAACGATCCCTGGAAGCGTCCTGGAAACAACAGCCAGCGACCGCCGGAACTTGATGAAGTTGTTAAAAAGCTGCAAAAACGGTTCGGCTCTGTTCTGGGTGGAGGCGGTGGCGGTGACATACCTCCGATTCCCGGCATTATCAAGCTTCTTCTACTCGCGGGGCTAATTTTGGCCGGCATATTTGCCTCAGCCTATCGGGTTGATGCGGGTTCAAAAGGTGTGGTCCAGCGTTTCGGTGCCTATGTGAAAGAAGCGAACCCGGGTTTGAACTGGCGAATTCCGTTGGTCGATAAAATTACAATCGTTCGAGTCGACTTGTCGCAAGAGTTCGACACCAAGAACGAAATGCTGACTGGTGACGCCAACATCATCAGCGTTAGTCTCAACGTGCAGTACCGCCACGCATCTGCGAATGAGTACGTGTTCAACGTGCGTGCTCCGGACGAAACTCTGCAGGAAGTCACCGACGCCGCCATTCGGGCCGTTGTCGGTAAGTACAACCTGGAAGAAATTCAGCGTGACAAACGGGATCAGGTTGCCATTGAAACGAAAGAGCTTCTCCAGAGAAATCTCGACCGTTACGGCACCGGTATTATCATTGACGCGCTCAACTTGAACGAGACCGAATTCCCTGTTCAAGTGCAAGACGCTGCTCAAGACGTTATTAAAGCCGCACGAGATAAAGAACGCTACATACTTCAGGCGGAAGCTTATCGAAACGACTTACTGCCACGAGCTCGTGGTGAAGCTTCCAGGAACCTCGCGGAAGCCGCAGGTTACAAAGACAAACTGATTGCCGACGCGCGCGGTGAGGCCAATCGGTTTGTGTCTTTACTGACTCAGTACGAGGCAGCACCAGTAGTAACCCGAGAGCGTCTGTACCTTGAAGCTGTGGAATCTGTATTGGGTAGTACTTCTAAGGTATTAATGGATTCGGAAGGAAGTGGCAACTTGCTGTATTTGCCAATCGACAAGCTAATGGAAAAGTCGGGTCGCTCGGGCTCTAATTCTTCATCTCCTGCTAGCTTGCCTCCCACAACACAGGCCACACCCACCAATTCAACATCTAGTTCCGACAGTCGTCTACGTTCGAGGGATCGGTAATCATGAATAAGTCACAATTAGTTCTTCTCTTGATTGTAGCGCTTGGCGCAATTGCATCGTTTTCATTTTATACGGTGTCCGAAACGGAGCATGCCGTACAGTTTGAATTTGGACAAATTAAGCGTGACAAATTAGAACCAGGCTGGCATTTCAAACCTGTCTGGCACAACGTCGTGAAGCTTGATAAGCGACTGCTTACATTAGACGATAAGCCTAGTGAGTTTATGACAAATCAGCGCGAAAAAGTATTCGTCGATTTCTTCGTAAAGTGGCGCATTATTGAGCCTGGTGTTTTCTATCGAACTACTCAAGGCGACGAGCGGATTGTTACCAAGCGTTTGCTTGATACCGTAGAAGATGGATTGCTCGATGAATTCGCGAAACGAGAACTCCACGAATTGGTGTCTGTAGAGCGATCTGAAGTCATGACCAAAATGACTACAGAGGCCAATGCGGCGGCCGAAATATATGGCGTCCAAATTGTCGATGTGCGTATTAAACGCATCGATCTAGCGAAATCGGTCAGCGACTCGGTTTATCAGCGTATGAACAAAGAACGTGAACGCGAAGCCAAAGAGCGACGTGCTGAGGGCGCTGAAGAGGCCGAGGTTATTCAGGCCAATGCCGACCGCGAAAAAGTTGGCATTCTGGCTGACGCTTATCGTCGTGCCCAGGAAACCCGCGGTGAAGGTGATGCGGGTGCGGCTGAAATATACGCCGCCGCGTACCAACGCAACCCCGAGTTTTACTCGTTTCATCGCAGCATGCAGGCGTACAAAAACAGCTTAGGTGCCAATGACGTGATGGTTCTTAAGCCCGATAGCGAGTTTTTCAAGTACTTTAATCAAGCAAAAAACTAGGCTTTTAGGGCGATTTCGGTTTGCTCGACTGGGCCACTTTTTTCAGTGCAATTGCGCTGGTACTGGTGGTCGAGGGTCTGCTGTTATTTGCAGGTCCTGAGGCCATGAAAAAATTGTATGCCGAAGCGGCTCTTCTTGACCACAAAATGCTGCGTTCGATTGGGTTAGGCGCTATCATAGCCGGCGTAGTTCTCCTGTATTTTATACGCTAAGCAAAGAAAGGCAGGCTGTGAGCAATAATGTTCTGGTGATTGGCACCCAGTGGGGTGATGAAGGTAAAGGTAAGGTTGTGGATCTCCTTACCGATAAGGCCGCAGCAGTTGTACGATTTCAAGGTGGCCACAACGCTGGTCATACACTCGTCATCGACGGCGAGAAAACCGTATTACATCTTATCCCCGCAGGAATTCTTCGTGACAACGTCGATTGCCTTATTGGCAACGGGGTGGTTGTTTCTCTTCCTGCGTTGTTCGAAGAAATGGATGGGCTCACTAGTGCAGGCGTCAAAGTTGAGGAGCGTTTGCGAATAAGCTCTCGGTGTCCGTTAATTTTACCCAGCCACGTAGCGCTTGATCAGGCGCGAGAACATGCACGCGGAGCTGAAGCAATCGGAACCACCGGGCGCGGCATCGGCCCAGCCTACGAAGACAAAGTTGCAAGACGCGCCGTCAAGGTTTCCGACTTGTTTCACCGCGAGCGACTAGCTGCGCGACTTGGTGAGGTGCTCGAGTATCACAATTTCATACTAGCCAATTATTATAAAGCTGAGACCATAAGTGTTGAAGAAACGCTGGACCAGTATCTGCAATTTGCAAAACGTCTTGCTCCGATGGTTACGGACGTTACCTCAGTACTCGAGGGTCACTTACATGCCAAGCGCCCCATTCTGTTTGAAGGTGCGCAAGGGGCTTTATTAGACATTGACCACGGAACGTATCCTTTTGTCACTTCGTCCACTACAACTGCTGGTGGCGCCGCAACGGGTACCGGCATTGGACCGCTGCACCTGGACTACGTTTTAGGCATTGTTAAGGCTTACACCACACGAGTCGGCGCAGGCCCTTTTCCTACTGAGCTATTCGATGCCAGTGGTGAGCACTTGGCCAAAGTTGGGGCTGAATTCGGCGCGACTACAGGTCGAGCTCGGCGGTGCGGCTGGTTTGATGCTGTTGCCATGCGTCGGTCTGTTTTGAATAACAGCGTTACGGGACTGGCCGTCACTAAACTCGATGTTCTTGACGGGTTGGACAAGCTTAAAATATGTGTGAGTTACAAGATCAATGGAGTCGCTACCGACACGTTGCCGTGTGAAGCGCACCGGCTTGCCGACTGCGAACCTCAGTACGAAGAAATGCCAGGTTGGAGCGAAAGCACCGCTGGAGTAATTGTCTACGATCAGCTACCAACAGCTGCGCGGAATTACCTTGATCGACTCAGTGAGTTGGTGAATACGCCTGTTGCCTTGGTGTCGACCGGACCTGATCGCGCCCACACCATGGTTTTGCAGGATCCGTTCGCTTCGTGAGAGCACTTAGAACACCCGACGAACGATTCGAGAATTTACCGGATTATCCGTTTTCACCGAACTACGTTGAGATTGATGGTTTTCGAATGCTCTACGTTGACGAAGGACCTCGCGACGGCCAAGTGGTATTGCTGTTGCACGGAAGCCCAGCTGGAGCTATCTCTATCGACACATGATTCCTGTTATTACCGAGGCTGGATATAGGGCCGTAGCCGCTGATCTTTTGGGATTCGGTCGTTCTGACAAACCCGCGCGCCAGGGTGACTACACTTACGCCCGGCATGTTGATTGGATTAAACGATTCGGTGCTGTGGACAGGCACCGCGTCACTCAGCTGGTGCTATCGACAGGCACCATGTCAGACTTAACGTGACAGTCACGGCTCAAAGCCGATAACGGGACAGGCACTAGCTAGTGCCTGTCCATAAACTTGCAACCAGTTGAAAGGATGAGAAATATTTTACAGTAGAACTAAAAAATCCTCTTGGATTTTGTTATGGTTGAGTTGCGAAACAAAAACCAAAC
>QIGP01000365.1 GCA_003228965.1 Gammaproteobacteria bacterium | reverse complement strand
AGTAAAAATAATCATCCTTTATTATGGGTCGGCGTTCAAACTGGCGCGAGCGCAACTTGGGGGCGGGGGCTAGTCTACAGCCTTCAAAATGTACTCAGGTAAAAGCACCGATTGGCTACGTCGAGACGCTGAAGAACTATAGTTGCCGCCATAAAAAGCGACTAGTAAATCAAGCTCTGGAATTCCAATAACTAATTGGCCACCGTTTCCGCCAGCAAAGAACGCTCTCACTGTGCCTTCCTTATACGGGTATTCTTTACTCCACCACTGATAACCGTAATCTCGATCACCTATTTTGACCTGATTGTCGATTGAGCTGCGCACCCATTCTTTCGAGACAATCCGTTTACCGTTCCAGGTACCGCCGTTAAGCATTACCTGGCCGAGCTTCATAAAATCTCGCGGCAGCCATTGAGCGCCGCCGCCCAAGTAGACTTCACCTGATGGTTGCAGCCCCAGATAGTAGCGCTTAATGCCCAACGGCTCAGCAATATACTTAGCAAAAATATCGCGCACAGAGTGCCCTGTAGCAGCCGTTAACACGGCACCGCTCAAATTGGTATTAGCACTACAATAAATCGCCTTTTCGCCAGGCTCCATGGCCATGGGAAGGTTCAACGTGTAACGATACCAGTCAGGCTCATCTTCCTGCTCCTGCATAGTGTTTTCGTTACCGGGTGCATTTTGGTCGTTGTCGTCACAATAGAAACCTGAGGACATCGTTAACAGATGTTCGAGCGTCATATCCTGTTTGCGCTGCTCGACTTTGCTTGCTTCCTCTTCACCGAGTAACGTCAAATAGACCGGTGTATTGAGGCCAACAGGCAACTTTGCTTGTGACGCCGCACCTACCAACATTGAGGCCATACTCTTGCTGGCCGACCGCGTGTCGTGAGGCTGGTCGCGATGGAACCCGTGGAAATACTGCTCAAATACTAATTTGCTGTTACGGGCAATTAGCACGCCGTGTACGTTCAAATCGTGAACTGAACTGGCAACCGGATCGATTTCCTGTTCAATCATCTCGCGTATCGGACCAAAGCGCATATTCGCTTTTTCAAGGGTCGAGGCTTTCCAACCGTCGTCGAGCTGCGGTGGCGCCCGATAGGTGTAAGGCGCGGGGTCTTCAGAACCCCGTGCGTTGAAATCACTGTGTTCGGGGTCTTGCACTCGATGAAAGTCGTACGAACCACCCCTGAAGCTATTCAGAAAAGCGGTAAAGTAGTCGCCGTTTTCGTGATAGAGACCTTCGAACAAGACCTGTTTGTCCTTGTTGTAAAAATAGGCCCCCACGAATTCGAGATGATTCTCGTTCGAACTGACGAAATCGAGGTTGTACTGTACACCCAGGTTGCGATCGGGGTTGCGGATAAACGCACTGAGAGTGCCGTCATCGCGTTGAGTAATTGGCATGAAAAGCGTGTATTCAGATTCTCGCGGGATAACCTCTCCACTCCATTTATTCTTACCCGTTGAAGAAAAATGCACGGGAGACGACATGCGTTGGCCCACCTGAATGGGTGCAGGCTGGGTCCAGTGCCCTGCTAACTTCCTGGCGTCAACGCGGCCCTCAAAGCGCCCTCGATCACCTGGAACCGTAAACGAGAAGTGTCCCTCGGGTCCGACGTTAAACGCCATGGAGTAACCGGCAATGTCTGCACTCCAGTTATTGCTATCCCGAGTAATGATCAGATTTCCACGCACTTGCGGACCGAAGTTCTTTTGCGCCTGCCACAAACCGGCTAACTCCTGATCGGCGTGAGCATTGTGGTTGTAGTTAAGAACCGTGACGATAGATAGTAAGAACACTAAAATAAATCTAGCGGATTTCATGACACTCCCTGGCATGTGTTTTGGCAGTTTCCAGTTAATCATAGCGGCGTGGCAACCTGATGTTGGCGTTCACTCGATGTTGTATGTAACTGTCCGCAATTGAGACGACAATGTCAAAAGTCATTGAGGCCGTCTTGAGTAATAAGCAAGGAATCCCTGTTGACGACCTGGGTTTCCCATCGATTTACGCTATTTGTTTTATCGGGCGATGGTCGAGAGCATTGCTAGCCGCAAATTCCATTATTACTAACATTCTTACCTCCCATACCGCAAACGGCCCGCACAAGGCGGGCCGTCGCAAACTGTAGTGTGAATCCGGGTCGTTTAGCTAGTTTCTTGCTTAAGTCGATTTTTATGATCGCCGTGTTTCATTTTTTTGTGGTTACGATGCCTTTTTCTGGATTGCGCTTGGAACTCTTCCGGACTAATCTCACCATTCCCGTCAACATCCATTCGTTTAAAATGCTCAGTTGCCTTCTTTTGTTTTGCTGACTGAATTTCGTCAAACGAAATACCACCGCTGCCGTCAACGTCGAGCCCGCTAAATTTTTCTGCCATTGCTTTGAAACGAGGACGTTCGTCTCGAGTCAATAATCCGTCGTTGTTGGTATCAAGCTCAGCAAACTTCTCAGTGGTGATGCTGGGCCGGGCGGTTTGCATTTCAGTCAAATCGATACTTCCATCTCCATTGGCATCCAGCTTTGGTCTGTGTTTACGACCCCGAGGACTTTCTTCACGACTTAATACACCGTCGCCATTGTCGTCCATGAGGGCGAACTGCTCTGCGGTGAGGCCTGGGCGTACTACCTGAATTTCAGATAGCGACAAAGCACCGTCACCGTCCGTATCGTATTTACCACGATCGGCCATAACCACGGATGCGGTTGCAAGTGACGCGGCGAGCACTGCTGTGCTAAGTAATAATTTCATCATGTTCTCCAGTAAAATATGCGTTCTTTAATTAAGACGATTCTTAGGTCTTATAGTGCCTGTGTGTTACCTAAAGAACTCACAAGTTTTGTCAAGCGCAGTTTAATAGTCGGTTTATTTCTTACGTATACTTAAATTACTTTGTATCGACCAAGGGTAGCGTCATCTCAATACACAGGCCTCCGCCCTTTTGATTGCTTGCTTTGACCGCGCCCCCCATCAACTCGACACCCTGAGCCGTAATCGCAAGTCCTACGCCTGCACCTTTTCGTGTGTTATCGGCTTGACGATAAAACGGCTCAAACAAGCGCTCCAATTCAGCCTCGGGCACGCCTTCGCCTTCGTCACAAATCCTTATAACAGCGAGCGCTCCCTGCCTGTCAAGGTATACCTTAACACTTGTGTCCTTTGCTGCGTGTGCGACCGCATTGCGTAGAACGTTCTCGATGGCGCTAGACAGCAGGTCGGAATAGCCGGCGACCACTAATCCATCGCTACCGTACTCCACGGCAACCGTTTTGTTGAGAGGCCGGCCTTCGAAGCCTGCGTCCTGTGCAATTGGCTCGATAATTTCCTGAAGGTCCAGCAGCTCGGTATCGCCAATTTGATGCTGCTGGGCGCGGACCAGTTCCAGCACCTGGGCGACCAGTCTTTCCATGTGTTCGGCTTCATGACCAATGCGCTCAAGATGACGAGGCGAGTCTTTAGGTGTGCGGCTGGCTAACTCCAATGCGACATTAATTCGGGCAAGCGGCGAGCGCAGTTCGTGTGAAATGTTACGAAATAAATCTCGACGGCTGGCTTCGCTTCGCTCAAGGCCGGCAGCCATTTTGTCAAACTGACGAGCCAGAACACCTATTTCGTCAGAGCGGTACGCAGAACTCCCAACTCGTGAGCTTAAGCGCCCGGAGGCAAGAGCCTCTGCGGCGCTTGCTATTCGACTGACAGGACGCGCCAGATAGCGTGATAGCGCGAAACAAACGGCCGAACTTATGAGTATTCCGAGCAGTAAAATTTGCAGCCCAAGCCGTGGAATACCAAGAACACCAAACAGACGAGGTGGCGCCGGTCCGAGCATAGGCCGGTATGCCTCACCATTTGGCGCAATGAACTCGAACGACCGGCTATCTACACTGGAACCACGATTGCTGTTTCCCCTGTGGCGGCGGCGCTGGGTGTCTTCATGGCGTTTGTGAAACCGTTGCCACTGGCGTTCTATCCGGTGAGGAATTGCACGACCCAGTGCGTCCTTACCGCCCGTGTCGATCAGGTACATGGTCATGTCCGGAGGCATTAAAGCGTCGCGCTTGAGCCAGGACTTGAAGCCGTCCAGCCCCTCCTGTTCCAACGCCACTGCAGCCGCGCGGACAACCTCACGTCTATCCAGCTCGTCGATCACGTCCGAGTAGCTGCGCGCCACTTGAAAACTGGTAAACACCGCCACCGCCGTGATTAACACCATGGCCAACCAAAACGATAAGAAGATTTTCCAAAAAATACTGCGCACGCTTAATTCGCCACCAGCAGGTACCCTTCGCC
>QIGP01000109.1 GCA_003228965.1 Gammaproteobacteria bacterium | reverse complement strand
CCAAAATAGAACAGTTCGAATCAGATCTTGTACTGCTTGGTGAAGATTCCATTGAACCCACAGCACTGGAATCGGGCGA
The DNA here is from genome assembly GCA_003228965.1 of Gammaproteobacteria bacterium. Classification (GTDB taxonomy): domain Bacteria; phylum Pseudomonadota; class Gammaproteobacteria; order Steroidobacterales; family SZUA-146; genus SZUA-146. The sequence goes on along the minus strand of QIGP01000109.1, from coordinate 4,224 downwards.
AAACGACCTGGGCGACACGGAGATTGAGGAAGAAGCCGACGACTTCTATTTGCGCCGTCTGGCAATGACTAATTCAATCATCCAGCTAAAAGTCCGGGTCAAAGAGTGCCGTTTCCTGATTCTACGTTCTGAACGTATTGCTACTCGTGCCGCTGAAACCCAGCAAACCCTTAGTGCCAAACGCTTGGGTAGCCAGGGGCCGCGATTTTTTACCGAGCTGCTCAGAGCGCTAAAACAGCCAGGACTATTACTCGAACATCTGCGCGACACAATCAGCAACGAACTGGAACGCGGGCGCCTGGATGGATCAAGGCTACTGCAGTTGGCTGGTGGAACCTTACTCGGCTGGCTAACAGGCTGGTTACTTGGCAACTGGCAATTAAGATGGAGTCGCAAGCAGCGTGGTCGCGGTGGAGAGCCAACATTGCTCACCGTACTTGCCCGAGCGAGTCACGACTACTTACCGTGGCTCCTAAGCGGCATCACAAGTACCGTCCTGCTCTTTATATACTTTGCACCCAACGCAGCCGGTTCGTTGTTATTCCGGTTCGCTCTGGCCTTACTCACTTTCTCGATTGCCCGCATTATAATTCGCTGGCTGGTTGGACCTTTTTCACCAGGCTCCAGCTTTCTCGTATCGCCTGAACTTCCACGCATGCTTGACCGCAGGCTATTGCTCCTGGTCACGACGTACCTCATTTCAATGGTGACGCTCGGTTTCGGCACCTACGCAGGCAGCGCAAGCACCGACCAAATACTGTTACGCGCAGTCATTGTTTTATTAATTGTGACCGCGCTCATATGGCTAGTCGGCGCCGCCCGCGACATCCCCACCATGCGCGGCAAATTGCTACCTCTTCGAGCTTTACTCTCGCTGGCAGCCATTTGGGCTGTCGTTGCCGAATTTGGTGGCTACCGAAATCTGACTAACCACCTGATCACAGCCTGCCTGATTTCATTGGGCGCCGGCCTTGTTCTTTGGACACTACTTTGGTCCATTCGCACACTAATGCGCGGACTGACTCACGGCACCAGCACACTCAGTTACCAAATGCGTAGCTGGATGGGCATGCGGCCTTCGGAAACGCGGTCCGAGCTTGGTTGGCTGCGACTGATACTGAGTTTCACTTTATGGATATGGTTTGCCTCTCAATTAATATCGGCCTGGGACCCGAGCGGTAACTTACTTCCAACCATTAAAACCCAGCTTGCCCAAGGTATTGCGCTGGGTGGAGATACTACACTCGTCCTCACCGACATAGTTATTGGTCTTGGCACGTTTGGTGTAATTCTTCTAATAACCGCCTGGACAAAAGCCCGACTGAGTACTCGCTGGCTGCGCGACACCGGCATGGACAGAGGCTCAAGGGAAGCTGTCGTAACCCTTAGCGGTTACATCGGATTTGTCATTGCGACCATCGTTGGCCTGACGTCAGCAGGTGTGGATTTCAAAAGCCTGGCGTTTGTCGTTGGTGCCCTTTCCGTTGGTATCGGTTTTGGACTGCAGAACATTGTGAGCAACTTCGTCTCCGGACTTATTCTGCTCTTTGAACGTCCAATCAAGTCAGGCGACTACGTGAGCGTTGGCACACTAGAAGGTATCGTCAAACAAATTCGTATTCGCTCAACCGAAATTGAAACTCAAGATCGTCAAACAGTGATTGTTCCCAACTCCGAACTTGTCGCTACTCAGGTAACCAACTGGGTACTCTATGACTCACACGGGCGCTTGTGCTTAACCATAGGCGTGGCTTACGGCTCCGACACGGAACTGGTTCGCGACATTTTAGAAAGCGTGGCCATGGAACATCCCGAAGTACTCACTAAAGGCCCGACACCTAAACCGCGCGCTTTGTTCGAAGCCTTTGGCGACAGCTCGTTAAACTTCGAGCTCAGAGTCTGGATTCGCCAAATCGAAAAACGTTATCTTGTAACCAGCGACCTTAACTTCGCCATCGAAAAAGCGTTCCGCAAAGCCGACATAGAAATTCCATTTCCGCAACGAGACCTCCACGTAAAAACCTGGTCCAACGATCTTCACATTGAAGCCGACGTACAAGACGACGCAGACTTTCCAGAGGATGAACCGCCTTCCTTGAAAAATACCGACGATAAGGCCTAGCAAGGTTACCCGCGGGAGTTAGCAGACCAACCATCCGTTAGGGCCAAGTGGAATAACGAATGCTCCGCAATGACAATAAGTGTTGAGGTGAATTCCGCCTTCACTTCGTCACTTCGAGCGCGAAGCGCGCGGCAGTCTCTTGACGTTGATGTGACATTACTGAGTTAATCCACAGCAACCTGACGGAGATTGCCACACCCGCTTTGCGGGCTCGCAATGACGGGGTAAGGGGTTACGTCATTGCCAGCCCTAAAGAGCTACGTCATTGCGAGCCCGAAGGGCGTGGCAATCTCCCAACGCCACTACTTCGTAACTAATTGAGTCCGCAGCAACCCGACGGAGATTGCCACACCCGCTTTGCGGGTTCGCAATGACAAAGAGTTGTATTGAACAAATCGTCCACGCAGGCAGAAACACTCAACTTACGAAAAGTAAGAGCGAAACAGACGACAAAATTACGAAGGGGGTGTGGGGGGCGAAGCCACCCGCTAAGGGGGCTTAGCCACGAAGCACCTTAATTCCCGCCATATAAGGCCAAAGAGCCGCAGGCAAACGAACACTACCATCGGCCTGCTGTCCGTTCTCAAGCACAGCCACCATCGCACGACCCACAGCAAGACCGGAGCCATTCAAGGTGTGAAGAGGCTCGGGCTTGCCAGTTTCAGGGTTACGCCACCGCGCACCCATGCGCCTTGCCTGAAAGCCCTCGCAGTTACTGCACGAGGAAATCTCACGGTAGGTGTTTTGGGCCGGAAGCCACACTTCAAGATCGTAAGTACGCGCAGCGCTGGCGCCAACATCGCCTGCGCACAAAGCCATTACACGATACGGAAGTTCGAGGATCCGAAGAATCGCTTCGGCGTGACCGGTTAGCTCTTCAAGAGCGCTAACGGAATCTTCAGGACGAACAATCTGCACCATCTCAACTTTGTCGAACTGATGTTGACGAATCATGCCGCGAATATCCCGACCGTAGGAACCCGCTTCCGAACGAAAACACGGTGTGTGCGCCGTGAATTTCAGCGGTAGTTGATCGGCTTCTACAATGCTATGCGCAACCAGGTTGGTCAGCGGCACTTCCGCCGTCGGAATCAAATAGAAATCCTGATCGTGGTGAAGCTTAAACAGGTCTTCTTCGAATTTAGGTAGCTGACCTGTGCCCAACAGCGTTTTATCGTTGACGATGTACGGCACATAGGCTTCCGTATAGCCGTGTTGCTCCGTGTGAACATCGAGCATGAGCTGAGACAGCGCCCGGTGTAAACGAGCCAGCGATCCTTTTAGAACCACGAAACGAGATCCGGTTAATTTCACCGCCGCTTCGAAATCCAATGTATTGAGTTTCTCACCAATCTCAACGTGATCGAGAGGCTTAAAGTCGAAAGTGGGAACGTCACCCACTCTACGAACTTCTACATTGTCATCTTCGTTCTCGCCGTCTGGAACGGTGTCCTGCAACAAGTTGGGCAAGCTCAACATAATAGCGCGCAGGTTGGCTTGATTTTCTTCGTAGCGATTTTCCGTTTCTTTAAGTTCGTCACCCAGCGTCTCTACTTCGGCGCGCAACGGCGCAATGTCCTCACCCTTGGCTTTGGCTTGACCAATGCTTTTCGAGCGAGTCTTGCGCTGATTGCGCAGCTCCTCAACTTTGAGCTGCAGCGTTTTACGCTCACTCTCCAGAGCGTCCAAACCGGCACTGTCGAGGGTAAAGCCACGACGGGCCAGATTTTGCGTAACCGCGTCAAGATTGGTACGCAATAATTTTGCATCAAGCATGTAGAATGCCTTTTCTTAAAAGTGAATGAATAACGTCTAGAAACTGCGAGCCAGAGTAAGGCCTGCGAAAGCAGCGACAACGCAAATTATCAGGCTGAACGCGGCGTATAACAAGGCTGTTTTCACCGCGCCCTGCTCGATGAGCGTCATGGTCTCAAGCGAAAATGCAGAAAAAGTGGTAAATCCACCGAGTAAGCCCACAATCAGGCCTGCTCTGTGCGGATCGTCAACGCCGCGATGGGCCAGTACCACAAACAAAACACCGATCGCAAAGCTACCAATAACGTTGACCAGCAGCGTGCCGTAAGGAAGCGCTGAATTTAACC
>QIGP01000355.1 GCA_003228965.1 Gammaproteobacteria bacterium | reverse complement strand
AGCAACGAAGGTCTCATCAATGCAACGAACAGCACCGTGCAGTTTGGCGGTGTAGATGGCGATAGCTGGGTAAATAACGGTACGGTGACACTCATCGATTCTCCAATTACTCTCGACGGCACGTTTATGGCGGCAGATCTCGGCGCCCTCGGCAGTAATGGACCGCTGACTATCACCGGAATTTTGAACAATGTCGGCATGGTACTGGATATCGACACATTCGGAGGTACGGGTTTCGTTCTGGGATCGGGAGGAACTGTGAATGGCGGCACGCTCACCGGCACGTCGTCAATCGTTATCGACCCGTTTGCCAGCGTCACGTTCGGCGGCGTGACTCTGGCACTGGACATTACGGTGCCAAGCGGTACTCAGCTGAACATTGAAAATGGCCTCACTTTGAGCAGCGCCAGTATCACACTTGCTGCGGACAGCAATATTGCGTATCTGAATTTCAGTTCCACACAAACTGTGACAGGAACTGGTGAAATTAAATTCGGTGGTACGACGACGGGTAATACGCTGAACTGGATTCGCCCGTTGGGTACCGGCACCATCGTCACGCTGGATACCGGTATCACTGTACGTGCTGATACTGCCAATGGCAGACTCGGAAACACCAGCCGGTCGTTGGTTCTCGATGGATCATTGGTTAACCTCAGAGCTGGTGGCGATGTCGATATACTAGGGGATAGTTTTACGTTGAACGGCAGCATCACGGTGGGCGATGACGCTCAGGTGATGGTACTTGCCACGACGCCGACGCTTTCCGCAAGCGCAGCACTCGACATTGATATCAGTGCGAGCGGCAATGGCCTGGTCGCTTTTGGTAACCAACCGACAATCGCGGGAGCGGCAAACTTTGCGCTTCAGGGCGGGTTCATACCGCTGGAATGTGAAGCATTTACGTTTACCACTTACCCGTCAATTACCGGCGGCTTTGATTCTGTGAGTGGCCCCGATCTTGGTGGAGGTGAAACCTTTACTTTGGATGAACAAGCGACACAGGTGCAGGCTGTTGCCGCGGGAATAGGCTGCTAAGCAAAGTTGGGTTATGAGCCTCGCAGCTAATGGCAAGAGATTGCCGCGCGCTTCGCACTCGCAATGACGAAGTTAAGGCCTTCACGCAAACTTCAATTTAGTGCCAGCGAGAGTATTGAAGCGTGAATGCGGGAGCTTAACTTCAGTTGGGACGCTTAGTGGATACTATGGGAGCAGCTTCAGGGCACCTCTAATAAACAGCGTCACAACAAAGTCGCGACTACCTTCCGTTGCCATTGTCGAATGGATGCACCGACACTAATGCGTGGTGATACCCTGCAATGGTAGCAATCCGGAAATATCATCGAGCGGTGTCGCACTTTCTGGTTGGTCGACGATCTCGTCAGTCATTCCATAGGTCCGTTGGTCGCTTAACTGCAACCTCCTTGGCAAGTCCGGAAATGGCGTGCAATAAGAATTTTGTCTCAATTGCAGATGCCTCCAAGGCTTGCGATTGATTGACACGCCGGGGTGTCTTGTTCACTTTTCTTAGAGGATGATAGTGATTGTCCATCAGGCAATTTCCATCATGCAGTAGGCGTGACAATACACCGTGTAACGCTCATAGATATCTTGCAGTAAATCCAGAAAGGATTCACGCAAGAAGTTATTCAGATAAATCATGCGGCGCCCGGCCTCACGATTCATGACGCGGTACCAGGCACCTGGGTATTCGATGCGTAGTGGGCGTGCCATCGACAAGCCCTTTTATCGAATCTGCTTTAGACAACTCACAATCTGGTCCGACGCTTAAACAGTGCGACTTCGAGCTTGGAAAATGGACGATCAACGTGAAATGGAGAATGGGTAGACTTGACCCCAAGCTTTTGTCGTCAAACAGCAACAGGTGCAAACACAATGTGAAGAATGTGATACTCAGTCCTCGTCAGCGGGACGTTGGTTTGCTATGCTCCGCCGCTACTACCTCATCTCTGAGTATGCGCAAAGTAATGAATTTTAGGCAGTATCTGATAATTACAGGCCTCGGTCTGTGCGTTTCGCCAACGATTGGGGCGGCCGAGAACGATCCAATCCGTCAAGTGGCCGTCGACCCGCAAGCCGCCGCTTTTACGGATTTATACCAATCCGGAGATAATTGGCTGCAATCAGCTCTGCAGGAAAAGCTCAACGATATAGGTCTGGCCAAGGCCGCCAGTCGGGGTCAGCTCGCCGTGGCATTGGTGGATATTACCGATCCGTCCACGCCACGTATGGCCTCGATCAATGGGGATCAGGCCATGTACGCAGCAAGCTTACCTAAAATTGCTATTTTGCTGGGCGCCTTTCACAAGGCCCAGGCAGGCGAAATGGATCTCGATGCATCAGCGCGGGAATCGCTTACCCGTATGATTCGATCAAGTTCCAACGCTGACGCCACGCTGATGCTTGAACGGGTCGGTTACGACTATCTTGCCGATGTTTTGCAATCCGACGGCTACAAGCTCTACGATCCGGAGCAAAATGGCGGTTTATGGGTAGGCAAGCCCTATGCGCGTAAAGGCGCCTGGAAACGCGATCCGTTACACAACCTGTCCCATGCGGCTACCCCCTTTGAGGTGGCACGTTTTTACTATTTGCTGGAAACGGGACAACTGGTGTCGCCTGGGGACTGCGACACCATGAAAGAGATGCTGAGCAAACCGGCCATACGCCACAAGTTTGTGCGTGGGCTGGACAAGCACCGACCTGGCTCTGAGATTTTTCGTAAATCTGGCACCTGGCGGTCGTATCATGCCGACAGTGCTATCGTGGAACGGGACGGACGCCGCTACATTGCGGTTGCGCTGGCCAATAGTGAGTCTGGTGGGAAGTGGCTCGCCGACCTTATTGTCGGCATGGATGAGATCATTCATCATCCGGATAACATCATTCGCGATCGTCAAATGGCAAGTAGCAATACGCGTGCTCGCAGTGTGCTTTCACCGCTGGCGGTGACCACTTTTGGCTCAAAAACTGGCGCTCGTTGAAGCCGAACTGATTAGCCTCGACCTCTGACGGCGTTGTTGCATTCACTAACGTTTCTGACTCTGCTGCCGACTCCGGTGGCGGCGCCTCAATGACAGACTCCTCGAGTGACGACCTTACATGTCATTTTCAGGTTCCGACTCCGCTGGCATCACTTCACTGACAGATTCCTCGGCTGCAGGCGCCAATACTTCAGACGACACTTCAACTTCTGTTTCCACAGCTTCAGGCGCTAATACCTTAGGCGCATCGCCGATCAATACCACGTCGCTGAAGTCGAATGCCAGAGTGTGGTCGCTCGGCGGAGACTTTTCATTACCATCACGCTGCCTTGCTTCCAACATACGATGAAACCGTAAAGCCAGCGTCTGATGAGCTACCGCCGAATTTTCCCGTAATACATTTGAACTAACCGCAAAGATGTAGTGCAGACCCTCGTTGCCGCCCACCGGGCCCTCGACGATGCCGACGGATGCCAGCAGGTTGTAGTCGTTGCCGGCATAGGCCTTGCAGACGAACCCGGGTTCTTCTTTGCACTTGTAGAGAGAACCTGACTTGTAATAGACGGCGTGCTCGTTGAGCGCCGGATGGGATGCATAACGAATGCGCTTCTGGGTCATATACAACAGACGTTTTATTTCCGTGCTGGACCACGGGTCTACCAATGCACCGCGTTCCAGCCTGTACAGTAGCTTAGCCACTTCACGCGTATTGCCATAGCTGTTGGTGCCGGCCATGCGCTTTTTGCCTTCCCGGGTAAACAAACTACCCTGGCGCAACAGTGTAGTGTCAACGCCGTTACGTGAGTTGGGTTCCACCATCAGACGCAAAAACCGTTCGCCCAGCGCTTTGCGTTTGGTGGTTTCAAAAAAGGTCGCTTCCTGTTCAGCTGTGGGCGGGTAGTTGCTGCCGAATTCGTTCAGCAAGACCAGCTGTTTTTGCATCATTGCGGCGGCGGCATTGCTGCTGGCGGACAGCATCCAGTCCAGCCATTCCCACAACAGCGCGCTATCGCCAACCCGCAACGTGCGAAATGCGCGCTGCAAGGTTTCGTTGTCATAGACAAATACCTTGTGGTGGTCCGTGTTGACGTAGGCGTCGGCGGTAATCCAGGTGTTGCGCAGTAGTTCTTCACGATCTGCTTCATCGGGAAAATAATCTGCCAGCATCTGAAACCAGGAAACCGCGACCAGCAGTTTACCGACACTGCCGAAATTGCGTCGAATGCCGGCATTGTGTTCGCCATAAACAGGACTGGCCGGATTCGACAAATCGATAATGCTGACAGAGTAGTAAGGCGCTTTGTCCCCCAGT
>QIGP01000219.1 GCA_003228965.1 Gammaproteobacteria bacterium | reverse complement strand
ATCCGGATTCGCTGAAAGTACATAGTGGCATGGTCGAACCATCTTTGGTGAACGCGGTGCCAGGGATTGCGGTTCAGTTTGAACGCACAGGTTACTTTTCTGCTGACTACACTAGCCAGGCCGACAAGCTGGTCTTCAACCGTGTGGTCACGTTGCGCGACAGTTGGGCCAAGCTCGAAAAACAGGCGTTTCAAAAAGCGAATTCCTGATCCTTGGCTAATTTCCAGTAGTCGTGCTTATAGCGCTTTAACCATCACTGTCGCGTTGCCGGGGCACAACGATGAAAACTGCGTCGTTGTGCGAATTGAGTTTGGTACCGTTTCGCGGTCGACTGCGCTATAACCGTGGTGCTCGAAATAACCTTCGGCGTCTGTGGTTAGAAGAAAAAGGTGTTCAACGCCGTTTTCGGAGGCCAGTTTTTCTATAGCGGCAACAAGCGTCGTACCGAGCCCAAGACCGCGCACACCGGGCGCGACGACAAGCGATCGCAGCAGTCCTGCTAGACCGTAGGCCTCGTAACCTACGGCGCCCTCAAGCGAGTGCTCAGATTGAGCGCCCACGAAATGAGAGAGCAGCTCCGGCGTGATATCGCTGGTTGGCAGGTTGGCGGCTTTCAGTAGTTTTATAACATCGGAAGCGTCTGGAGCAAGGCTTAGTTTCATGGCCTGATTATAGTCACAGGTGTAAGAATTAGAAAAGATTAAGGCACTATACAATTACGCACAGACTGGGAACAATCGCAGCCTTCACTATAATGGTCCGCTAGATTTCCGGAGAGTAACCATGGCTATTACACAGGACACCCTAGAATTCACGCACGGCAAGAACGCCTATCGGCCAGTGATGGTCTGGGACGACGACGCTGCCGATCCATTGCCCGTTGTCATGGTCTGCGGAACGATTCTTGGGCGCAATGACTTTGCCATCGATCGAGCGCGAGAGCTTGCAAGACTTGGCTATGTGGGCGTCGCTTTGGACGTCTATGGTGACGGCTTCGCCACGGACGATTTTGCAGTCGGGCGAACTCACATGGACGCACTAATGAACGATCGTGAAGAACTGCGCGATCGCCTCGCAGCAAACATCGATTTTGTACGCTCGCAGCCTAACGTTGAAGAGTTAAGGCTTGCGGTAATCGGTTATTGTTTTGGCGGTTTGTGTGCACTTGATGTGGCTCGTTCGCGTGATGACGTGATGGCGGTTGCCAGTTTTCATGGTGTGCTTACGCAACCGCCACGTCAGTTGAAGTCGCCAATTAATGCCAAAGTTCTAATCATGAATGGCGACGCCGATCCGCTTGTTCCTGTTTCTGATATAGCATCAATTCAGGAAGAGCTTAACGTCCGCGAAGCAGACTGGCAGTTTCACAACTACGGTTTTACGTATCACTCGTTTGCTATACCGGGCGCTAACATGCCCGATCATGGTGTTAAGTACAACGATCAGGCGCAGGCCCGCTCTTGGTCGACGCTTAAAGGTTTTTTAAAAGAATCACTGTAGCGATATATTCATAACGTACGCGTTGCGAAGTATGACGAATTGACGAGCTAACCTGTCCATTTTGTTAAATTTGGCAAATGGATACCTGCGCACCTGGGTTAGAGGGTAAAAGCCCATAACAATCAGGTGGTACTGTGGTTCTGGCATTCAGCGGATTATGATTACTGTGACAAGCACCACCTATTTCGCCTAGCGGAAAACTTCAGAGAAGATTGACTGCATGCGTGCACAAAAAATCATTGGGCTCCATGTTCACTCGATGGGGGTGCTACCTCGCAATTGAAGTTGATATCCCACATTCAAGCTTCAATACTCTCACTAACGCTTAAGTAAGTGCCATTCAAGCCTGACACGTTTTCCGCTTGAATTCGAAAACGCGTAATGCGTAGACTTGGCCCCTATCTATTCTTTAAATGGATAAAACAAAACCTGAAAATAAAATCGTTTGTTGGCACGAGTAAGAATGCTGTAATGACTCAAACATGGATAGCGCTGTGCGTATATCTGCTAATTGCATTTCTGAAATTTCAGTCAACTCTCACCAAAAGCATGTAGGTAAAGGTATCTGGTATAAATTAGTTTGAAGAAGCATTTTCGTGAAGAGAGTAGAAAGAATGCAGGTTGGGCAAATGTAGGCGGCAACTTAAACTGGAAAACTCTACTTTAGACGTGCATCACTAATGAAGGCGGCTACGGTGGTGCGTCAGGTTGACGCCGGGGCGTGGGATCAGTGCTGAAATTGGCGAAGCAAAAAAATGCGCACCGCAGTCACTTGAACCGAGGTGCGCACCGACTATCGATTTTTTCAGTCTATTGGCTCTTATAGCTTATCGACCTTTACTCCACGGAACGCCAGCGGCATCCAGTTTCTTCATCAGAGCTGGCAACTCGTTCTGCAAAATCGGAGTTGTCACGCCACGTACTTCTTCAAGTTTTGTGTTGGCAATGTCCAGACTCATGCGCATGGTCTCTGTTGGTCCGTAGGTGTTACCCGTTCCAGAGCCTGCTACAAACACACGCTCCCAAATCGATACAAACGTTTCAGAATTGTAAATCTGCGCGTTTTCGTCGCCGTGGATTAAACGGCTTTGGGCACTAAGTGCGCGTGTCATCGCTTCGGTCTCGGTAAGAAGTCCTGGAGGCGAACTGTAACGACTCAGCGTTTCAGCTGCCGCTTTCAGTTGAGCAATCGCAGCTTTTATTTGCTCAGAGCTGATGGTGACCTGGCGAGCCAGTTCTTCCGTTTGCTGGCTAAACGCCAGACGATCTTCCGAGTTTGCTCCCTTGAGGGTTGGTTCACGTATCGATACAACCATGAAGGTTTGCGTCTGTTCAGAGACCGTTAGCTCGCCGTTCACACGGGTTGCGAACGTCACCGAGTATGAGCCCGGTTGAACGAACGCTCCTGTCGGAGGAGAGTTCCACGGAGTCGGATCTTCAGGTGGTTCCCAAGACTGTTTTGATGGAAGGCGTAAATCCCAGGCCACGCGATGGAAGCCTGCCTTCGCCGGACCAGTCACCTGGTTCACCGTGTTGCCCTGTGCGTCTTTGATGATTAGCACAATTGCTGGATCGCTCTCAGACTCTTCGTCATTGAGCGTATCCCAGGAAGGAAACGGTGTGTCTTCCTCTTCGTCAGCGAGTTTCTTTTCAGCCGCGTGACGAGCGGCTTGTTTGGTCTGAATTTCTTCGGGCAGGTAGTACGTAATAATCGCGCCGAAGTCAGGGTTCGGGGCAATGTACAAGGCACCGCCCTGGCTTGCGCGACAATTTGGCTGGTCACAGCCCATGGTTGCTTTTGGCACGTACCACGGGGTCTTACGCACCGGGAAGAGTTGTGGATCGCTTTCCAGAGTGTCCGGATCGATGTGACGCAGAACGCTATAGTCATCGAAAATATAGAAACCGCGACCAAACGTCGCGCCAACCAGATCATTTTCACGTGGTTGAATGACCAGGTCCCGGAACGCGATTGTTGGTGCGTTGCCAGTTAACTTGACCCAGCGTTTGCCACTGTCGATGGTGAAAAACACGCCAAACTCGGTGCCTGCAAACAAGAGTTCCGGATTAATATGGTCTTGCACAACGCGCCACATGATATGGCGTTCCGGAATGTTGCTGGTAATGCTACGCCAGCTTCGACCCCGGTCGGTACTCTTGTAAAGGTATGGCGCGAAGTCGCCGTTTTTGTGCTGATCGACCGCGACGTAGACAGTGTCCTTGTCGTGTAAATCGGCTTTGATGTCGTTGACAAAAAAGTTGTCTGCTACACCCGGCAAACTATCCACCTTGGTCCAGCTTTCGCCACCGTTTTCACTGATGTGGATAAGCCCGTCGTCGGTACCTGCATAAAGCAGTCCCTTCTCCAACGGAGATTCAGACAGCGATGTCACGGTGCCGAACATGGACATGGCGTACAAATCCCACGCGGCTTTGTCGTTCCACTGGCGTCCCATCATCGGCTCGCGCAGTCGATCGATATTGCGCGAAAGATCGGTGCTAATCGGTTTCCAGCTGTCGCCGCGGTCGGCTGAACGCCACACGCGTGAGCTTGCAAAATACAACACAGCCGGATCGTGCGGGCTAATCACAATGGGGGCGTCCCAGTTGAAACGTTCGGCCGGTTCGTTCAGTCCGGGCTGCGGTTTGATGTATACCTGCTCGCCGGTCTTGCGATCGAATCGGGTCAGGTTACCTTGTTGCCACTGCGCGTAGACAATGTCGGGATTCGTGGGGTCAACCGCAGATTGATGACCGTCGCCACCCAGCGTGACGAACCAGTCCGAGTTTCGAATGCCGCTCCAGTTGTCAGTACGCGACGG
>QIGP01000069.1 GCA_003228965.1 Gammaproteobacteria bacterium | reverse complement strand
CTAATGTACCAGGAACTGCGTCGGTGTATTCGGAGCGAGTAGCCGGGGGGCGCTATGTCGATGTTGATATCGATCGCAAGCGTGCTTCGCGCTATGGACTCAATATCAACGACGTACAGGAGATCGTACGTACTGCCATCGGTGGCATGAATGTCACACAAACAGTTGAAGGACTTGAGCGCTATCCCGTCAACATACGCTATCCACAACGATTTCGAAATTCAGTCGAGCAGCTTAAATTGCTACCCATTGTGACACCACAAGGTGCGCGCATTGCGCTTGCCGATGTTGCCGACGTCAAAGTAAAGAATGGGCCAGCGGTGATTAAAAGCGAAAACGCCCGGCTAAACGGGTGGAGCTACGTTGATATCGCAGGAAGAGATATTGGCTCGTACGTGGCCGAGGCGCAACAAACCGTCGACGACCTGGTGGAGTTGCCGACCGGTTACTCACTGGCCTGGTCAGGGCAGTACGAGTACATGGTTCGCGCCAAGGAACGGTTGCAGTTGGTCGGACCAGTGACGCTCGCAATCATAGTGCTACTGCTTTTTCTAAATTTCAGACGCTTCGCTGAAGTCGCCATCATCATGGGTACTCTACCCATGGCACTGGTTGGTGGCTTTTGGTTGTTGTACTTACTCGAGTACGACATGTCGGTTGCGGTGGGTGTTGGCTTTATTGCGCTCTCGGGGGTCGCGGTTGAAATCGGTGTGGTGATGTTGGTCTATCTGAACCAGGCATTTCGCCGGCAACTGGCCGCAGCGAAGAAGGAAGGCAGGGCACTCACTGTGGTGGATGTACAACGAGCGGTCATTGATGGTGCGGTTCTGCGCGTGCGCCCGATTACGATGACGGTCGCCGCCACCATAGCCGGGCTGCTACCGATTATGTTCGGCACAGGAACCGGTTCGGAAGTCATGCGGCGCATAGCGGCGCCCATGGTAGGTGGCATGATCAGCGCCACGTTGTTGACACTGGTTGTTATACCCGCACTCTTTTTACTGTGGCGGAGTCATTCATTGGTGATTGAGAACGCTGAAAAACCGGGCATCAGTTCGCCGAAGGGTGCTTGAGGTGATTCAAAACGACAGGAGAAACGTATGCAAGTAAACGATACTACCAAACGAGCCAGGCCTGGTGACGTCGACAGAAACGTCGTCAACCGATGTTTTGATAACCTTCAGCCGACGCCGTATAAAGGATACACCCATGAATAACGAGCAACACAAGTCAACATGGACATGCCCGATGCACGCGGAAGTCATTCAAGGCGCGCCGGGCGATTGCCCAATTTGCGGTATGTCACTGGAGCCTGTACTTGTCGATGTCATCGAGGATACCAGTGAACTCGATGACATGACGCGGCGTTTTTGGATAAGTACCGTGCTGACTTTGCCTTTGTTCATCTATGCTATGGGGGATCTGATACCGGGTCGTCCGCTTGCAACACTTTTGCCCGTGGCTTGGAATCAATGGTTGCAATTCGCGTTGGCCACTCCAGTAGTGCTCTGGGGTGGGTGGCCGTTTTTCGTACGTGGCTGGCGTTCGGTGCGTACGCTAAACCTGAACATGTTCACATTAATCGCGCTCGGCGTTGGTGTCGCTTTCGTCTATTCATTGGTTGCCACCATCGCTCCAGGTATATTTCCGGACGCCTTTAGAAACACCGCAGGTGAAGTGGCGGTCTACTACGAAGCGGCTGCTGTCATTATCACACTGGTACTGCTCGGCCAGGTACTTGAGCTCAAAGCGCGTAGCCAGACATCCGCAGCAATTCGTGCGTTGCTCGAACTTGCACCACCGATTGCACATCGGCTAACTTCAAATGACGAGGAAGAAGATGTGTCTTTGGACAGTCTGTCCGAAGGTGATCGATTGCGAGTGCGACCCGGCGAGAAAGTGCCCGTTGATGGCACCGTGCTCGAAGGTCGCAGTGTCGTGGACGAATCCATGATAAGTGGTGAGCCCATGCCAGTCGAGAAACACACAGGTGCGGCAGTTATTGGTGGCACGGTAAACGGAACCGGGAGTTTCGTTATGCTCGTCACACAGGTCGGCGAGAATACCTTGCTGTCACAAATTGTGCGCATGGTATCGGAGGCACAGCGCAGCCGTGCACCAATCCAAAGGCTTGCAGATCTGGTTGCCGCCTGGTTTGTTCCAGCCGTTGTGGTGTCGGCAATTCTGACGTTCGCCGTATGGTCGCTGTGGGGACCGCCGCCTGCTATGGCGTTTGCAATCGTGAATGCCGTTGCAGTTCTGATCATCGCCTGTCCATGTGCGCTAGGACTTGCAACACCCATGTCGATCATGGTCGGTACTGGCAAAGGGGCCCAACACGGTATCTTGATCAAGAATGCAGAGGCACTGGAAACATTGGAGAAGGTTGACACTGTTGTTGTCGACAAAACCGGTACGTTAACCGAAGGTCGGCCGTCGCTTGTGACGATTGAACCAACAGCATCATTTGACGAAAGTCTGTTGTTGAGCCTGGTGGCCTCGGTAGAAAAAGCGAGTGAGCATCCACTGGCGCTGGCCATTGTGGAAGGTGCCGAAGAGCGGTCTCTTACGATCAAACCGGCCACAGATTTTAATTCGGTAACAGGGGAGGGCGCACACGCGAAGGTAAATGACACAAAGGTCGCCATTGGTAACACCAAGTTCATGAAGCGAGTAGGAGCCTACGACGCCACGCTGGTGAAACACGCCGCAACAGCGCAAGCCGATGGACAGACCGTCATGTTTGTTGCAATCGATGGGAAACCGGCTGGTTTGATCGGTGTGGCTGATCCGATCAAGGCGACAACACCACAAGCTGTTAAGGAGTTGCATCGGGCGGGACTAAAGGTCGTGATGTTAACTGGCGACAGCCAGGGCACAGCCGACGCAGTGGCACGACAAATCGGGATCGACGAAGTCCATGCGAATGTTTCGCCACAAGACAAGCATCGAATCGTCCGCGAATTGCAGGCTGCGGGGAGGGTGGTCGCAATGGCAGGTGATGGTATAAATGATGCGCCGGCATTGGCGCAAGCAGATGTGGGCATTGCTATGGGCACTGGCACCGACGTCGCCATGGAAAGCGCCGGCGTGACGCTGGTACGCGGCGACCTGCTTGGTGTTGCTAAAGCACGTAGCTTAAGCCAGTCAACGATGCGTAATATTCGGCAGAATCTTTTCTTTGCATTTGCCTACAACACCGCGGGTATCCCGATAGCGGCCGGTGTGCTATATCCCGTTTTCGGTTGGTTACTAAGCCCAATGATAGCCGCCGCTGCCATGAGTTTGAGTTCAGTATCGGTAATTGGCAACGCGTTAAGACTTCGGCGATTAAAACTATAGAGTTGTGAACAGCGATAAAGCGCTGAGTGTCAGTTCGGAGGAATGAAAAAATCAGAAGCCGCATTTCAATGCAGGCCCAGCGGGCGAGAAGTTAAGACAATATCATTTTTACGAAGGTGGATAATTAGTGAGTGTGTCTGACGATCAAGAAAATAGTCCATTCTATTTCAATGCACATATTGCTGAGCCGTTGGTTTTGCGCAGTTGGGGTTTGCGTTCCGAGTCGGAGTATGACGCTGACTGTTGTTCCGAACAATAAATCTCTTGTAGAAATTTGAATGACCGAATTACCGTTATAACCCGATGCTTACTCTACAATGACAATTTGGTTGAAAAAGGGTTGTTTGTTCGGTAGTAAATTGGGAAACAACACATTTGGAAGAGATTCTATCGTTGTTGTGTGCAAGAACGGCATCATTCTGGTCGAATGAGACTAATTCCAGGTGATGGAAATAGGAAGGCTTACATACCGGGTGGTGGTGCAGGCCATAAAAATTGTTCCCTGCGGTCCGCCTGAGGTGTCAAGCGACCTGTAAATCGCGCAAAGAACCAATTCATGCGACATTAATGCGCACAGATTTCGCGATATCAGTTTCGGTAGAAAACTCGCTGCCTCTTCTCAAATCCGATGAATTGGCGTGGATTTCTTGTCACCTGGTTGTCGCGCAGACTAACCTGTCTGTTTACGCATTTGATGGGGTTTAAGCCAAAGACGAAACGCGAAGTCATTTTGAAGTGCTCAGGGTTTTGCGATGATGTTCATCTGGCGAGTATTTTGATCGTTGATTCGAGCGGGCAACCGGTTGCATATTTTGTGGAGCTTATTCTGTAACGCAGGCGTCTTGCGTTGATTCGACAAACGACCCAAGGTCAATGATGTAGCAATTGCCGCCAACATCCACATAAATTGAGAAGTTTGTATATACGTAAAAGCTTAAGTGTCGCTGACTGTCGAGTGTAAATACTAAATTGCTTGTCGTACGA
>QIGP01000002.1 GCA_003228965.1 Gammaproteobacteria bacterium | reverse complement strand
GGCGTTTGCTAACGGCGCCACCGCTATTTTGTTTGAGCCCGCCAAGGGGGTTGTGGCTCCGTTTGCACCGCCTGGAAAAGTGGTGCTTCCTGTTAACCACCTGAGCGCACACATAGGTGCAATTGCGTCACGCTTTTTTGACGAACCGTCACTCGACATAAAAGTATGTGGTGTTACTGGAACTAACGGTAAATCTACCGTGACTCACTTGATTGCAAGCGCGCTGCGACTCACTGGCCAACGCTGTGGTCAAATGGGGACCTTGGGTTTTGGTTTAACCGATCCGTTGACCCGTAGCGACATGACTACGCCCGACGCGGTATCAGTACAACAGCGCCTTGGTTGGTTGCGAGAGCAACGAGCCACGCACGTTGCCATGGAAGTGTCGTCTCACGCGTTAGATCAGCATCGCGTTAATGCGGTGGGTTTCGACGTAGCTGTGTTTACCAATTTAAGTCGTGATCACCTCGATTATCACGCGAGCCTCGACGAGTATGCGTCGGCCAAAAAGCGCTTGTTCGAGCAGTTTCCGATGACGCACGCCGTTATCAATGCGGACGACGCTCTGGGTCGCGAACTGATTGCAGCGACTGCTGCACAGGTTCCTGTAACCGTGATTAGCGCTCAAGCTTCCGATGCGGACATCGAAGAAAAGTTCGCACAGTACTCACATCAATTACACGCAACAGATCTGGAAACCCATGCACATGGCTTGACGTTTAACGTGTCCGGCACATTCGGTAGCGGGCACGTTCAATCGTCAATGTTGGGTGGGTTCAATGCACTGAATATATTGTCAGCTCTTGGAGTGTTACTTCACTGGGGTGTGCCGTTTGATCAAGCGCTTGCTTCGCTTGGAAGAGTTAAAGCGCCCGCTGGCCGTATGGAATCCTTTGGCCGCGAAGGCGATGCTCAGTTTGTGGTTGATTTTGCCCACACGCCAGATGCGCTTCGCAATGCAATTAACGCGCTGCGTCAGCATTGTTCAGGCTCGCTTTGGGTTGTGTTTGGATGTGGTGGCGATCGAGACCGGGGCAAACGTCCTCAAATGGCCGATGCTGCGCAACTGGCAGACCACATTGTTGTCACTAACGACAATCCGCGCTACGAAGACCCGGATGTGATTGTGAATGAAATCATGGTTGGCTTTGCTGATAAGAGTAACGTTGTCGTGGAGCAGGACAGAGCTGCCGCGATCACTCTAGCCGTTGAATCTGCAGCGCCCGGAGACGTTGTGCTTATTGCTGGAAAAGGTCACGAAGACTACCAGATCATTGGCAGCGAGCGTCTTGAATTATGTGACCGAACGATATTGGGCGAGCTTCTTCAAAGCGCAGGAGCTAAAGCATGAGTAACGGTCGCATGAGTGAGTTCGCTCTAGTTAGCGCCGGTGAGCTTGTCGGAGAAGATTGCATTTTTACGGGCGTCTCTACCGACACTCGCTCGCTAAAAGCCAACGATTTGTTTATCGCGTTGCAGGGGCCTTCTTTTGATGGGCACCAGTTTCTTGAGCAGGCGAAACTATTGGGTGCATCCGGCTTTGTCGTAAGCGAGCAGGGCTGTGATCACCTGCCCCATGTACGGGTGGCTGATACGCGTCAGTCATTGGGCGCCTTCGCCGCATCGTGGCGCAACCGCTTTTCCATTCCTGTAGCTGCAATTACCGGCAGTAACGGAAAAACCTCTACGAAAGAAATGTTGGCGGCCATTGTCCGTGTCGGTCACGACACGCTCGCTACCAGCGGTAACATGAACAACGACATCGGCGTACCGTTGACGTTACTTAAGTTTAAGCGCAGTCATCAGGCGGCCGTAATAGAGATAGGCACAAACGCACCTGGAGAGGTCGCTTACCTGACTTCTTTGGTTACTCCAACCGTTGGTTTGATCACTAACGCATTTTCCGCTCACCTGGCGGGGCTTGGTTCACTCGAAGGAGTGGCCGAGGAAAAAGGTGCGCTGCTGGATGGTTTGGACAAAGACGCTGCCGCTATCGTTAACGCGGATGATCGCTTTGCGAGCTACTGGAAAGAACGTGCATCCTGCGACACTGTGATGACGTTTGGCGAGCATGAAAGTGCCGACTTTCGCTTTTCAGATATTGAGCAATCGGTTGAAGGTGAGACAGCTGCGCTGCGTTTCATGTTGCACACGCCGATAGGGGCGCGAAAGTTAATGGTGCCAATGGCGGGGCGGCACAACGCGCGCAATGCCGCCGCCGCCGCCGCAACGGCCTACGCAATGGGCATAGGGCTCGACGCAATCGACGTTGGACTCACCGCGTCCAATGGAATTGCTGGTCGCATGCAAATTCAAATGGCTACTTGCGGTGCTCGTATAATCGACGACAGCTACAATTCTAATCCGGCCTCGGCGCGCGCCGCTATACGTTTTTTAGCAGAACAAAAAGAACCCGGCTGGTTAGTGCTGGGGGATATGGGTGAGCTAGGTAGTAACGCGCCTGATATGCACGCAAGCATAGGCAAGGTCGCCCGCGAGCTAGGTGTAGAACGCCTGTTCGCTGTCGGGCCACATAGTCGCGCCGCTGTTGCTGCTTTTGGCGACGAAGCGCAATGGTTTGAAACACTGGACGAACTCAAGGAGGCATTGGACGCCACGCTTTCACGAGGAACGAATGTGCTTATTAAAGCCTCACGTTCGATGCGTCTTGAAAGGCTCACCGAAGCGCTATGCCAACCCGCCGCTGCACAACTGTCTACCAAGACTTCGAATGGAGTGGGCGCATGTTGATTCTTCTTGCTGAGTATCTCGAACAGTACTACTCCGCATTCAACGTGTTTAGTTACCTAACCTTGCGAGCCATTTTGGGGGCGCTTACGGCGCTTTTAATGTCTTTCATTGTAGGTCCAGTCATGATCCGCAGGTTAAGCGCCTATCAAATTGGGCAGAACGTACGGGACGACGGTCCTGAGACCCACTTTGTAAAAGCGGGCACTCCGACTATGGGTGGCGCACTCATACTGGTTTCCATTGCCGTGAGTACTGTGTTGTGGTCAAACCTGGATAATCGCTTTGTCTGGATTGTGCTGTTCGCAACGCTGTCATTCGGACTAATCGGCTTTGTCGACGACTACAAAAAACTGGTGCTTAAAAACTCAAAAGGCCTGAGCGCGAAAGCCAAGCTCGGTAGTCAAACTCTGGCGGCTGCGGTCACCGCGATATGGCTGTATTCAACGGCAGTCGATCCAACCGTTGAGCTTGCTCTGTATGTGCCGTTTTTCAAGGACGTCATGGTACCGCTCGGTGCGTTTTACATTGCCACCACTATATTCATGATTGTTTCGTTTAGTAACGCGGTTAATCTTACGGACGGGTTGGACGGTCTGGCGATTATGCCCACCGTGATGGTGGGCGGCGCGCTTGGAATTTTTGCCTACGCATCCGGTAACGTCAATTTCTCACAGTACCTGAGTATTCCGTATATCGCAGGGTCAGGGGAGATGCTCATTTTTTGTGCAGCCCTGGGTGGTGCCGGATTAGGCTTTTTGTGGTTCAACACGTACCCCGCGCAGGTTTTTATGGGCGACGTCGGGGCTCTGGCCCTGGGTGCAGCGCTCAGCGTAGTGGCTGTGGTTGTACGTCAAGAACTAGTGCTCGCGATTATGGGTGGCGTGTTTGTGATGGAGACCGTTTCCGTGGTTCTACAAGTGGTGTCCTACAAACTCACCGGGAAACGCATATTCAGAATGGCCCCCATACATCATCACTACGAATTAAAAGGGTGGGCTGAGCCAAAAGTTATCGTGCGCTTTTGGATCATCACGGTAATTCTCGTGCTCGTTGGCCTTGCCACACTCAAGCTTCGCTAAGGACTATTGAAACGCTATGACAACGGTTGATAACGCTTATCAGGATGCTACGCAAAGCGGCGTAGATCTGGTCGTTGGCCTTGGGGCTAGCGGCTATTCCTGTGTGCGTTTTCTGGCGCGGCAAGGCAGAGACCTTCGCGTTGTTGACAGCCGTTTGGAACCACCATTTGCAAGTCAGTTACGCGATACGTTACCCGATGTGGATGTTGATTTCGGAGAGTTTGACGAAGCGCCGCTGGATGACGTCGAGCGCGTGATTACGTCACCTGGTATTCCTTCGAGCGTACCTTTGATTCAGCGCGCGTTTAAGCTTGGTTTGCCCGTAGTGAGTGATATCGAGCTGTTCGCTCTTGCCGCTCCTTCCCAGATCATTGGGATTACCGGGTCCAATGGCAAGAGCACCGTCACGAGCTGGGTTGCTCATTTGTTGAGTGAGGCGGGTTTAAGTTGCTTGAGTGGCGGCAACCTTGGCGTACCTGCGCTGAATTTGCTGGATGG
>QIGP01000004.1 GCA_003228965.1 Gammaproteobacteria bacterium | reverse complement strand
TGAGTGATCGCGACGAAGAGTTCGACGGCAAGAACCGGAACTAGCCTGCACTATTCATGAGTTGATGGAATTTATCGCCGCTGTGGTGTGGCCTCGGCTACTTTGTCGTCGTCGGTAGAGGCGGCGGGGTTTTGGCCGTACTGCTCAACGTTGCGAACAGAATCGCCGTCAAAAAAGACCGTAATCTTGCGCTGAATAATCTGACCCGTTTTGCCAAATTTTGCCTGATACACGTAGTCCCACCGGTCCTCGTGAAACGAGTCTTTAATCATGGGTGTACCAAGAAGGTATTTAACCTGATTACGCGTCATGCCGTCGTTGATTTGGTCGACTTTCTTCTGGTCGATGAAGTTACCCTGGAGTATATTTATTTTGTAACCGCCACAAGCGGTAGCGCCAAATGCCAGAGTAAGAATGCAAACGAAGGTGCGTAAAACTGAGGTATACTTATTCATCTAGATTGCTCGCCAAAATGTGTGTCAATGTGTCCGGACTGAGACCGACCGCGCGTAAGCGAGTATACCGGAATCAGGTCCACTAAGTAGAGAGTCTTAACCTATGCCCAACAAGAATCAAAGCCAGGATCTACGCAAGGCAGGTCTTAAAGTCACTCTGCCGCGGCTCAAGATTTTCGAAATCATGGAGCATTCGCGACAACGTCACTTGAGTGCAGAGGACGTCTACAAACTGCTCCTTGAGTCCGGCGAAGACATCGGGCTTGCTACCGTGTACCGCGTACTCACCCAGTTCGAAACGGCGGGTCTTGTCACGCGCCACAACTTCGAAGGTGGCCACGCCGTCTTCGAACTCGACGAGGGTCAGCACCACGATCACATGGTGTGCATCGAAACCGGCGATGTCATCGAATTTGTCAGCGACGACATTGAGCGTCTCCAGCACGAAATCGCTGAAAAACACGGCTACGACCTTGAGGATCACAGCCTCGTCATGTATGTGCGACCGCGTAAATCCTGATTGGTTTCACCGGGCTGACCATTAAATATTGATTGAGGTTGGTCGGGCGGGTGTGACAACCGCAACCCCGTCATTGCGAAGCGGGTGTGGCAACGGTAACGCTCGTCATTGCGAGCCCGCAGACCGCGGGTGTGGCAATCTCCGTCAGGTTGCCGCGGATTTAATCGGCTATACCGTGGCGTTAGGAGATTGCCGCGCCCTTCGGGCTCGCAATGACGTAACTTCTTTCCGCGCGCAATGACGTAATTTCTTTCCGCTCGCAATGACCAGAGGTGCGCGTGGGTGTCAGGCTCTCAGGCTGTACGCAGTTTCCTGGCGTGCGTTAGCAGCTCTTTGGCGTGGCGTCGGGTGGTGGCGGTAAGTTGCGCGCCACCAAGCATGCGAGCCAATTCTTCAACGCGATCGCTCTTCTTAAGCTCTGTCACCTGGCTCTGGGTGCGGTTGTCTAGCGACGTCTTGCTGACTTTAAAATGCTGCTGGCCGTGGCAGGCTACCTGGGGCAGGTGGGTCACCGCAAGTACCTGTTGTCGGCTGCCAAGTTCCTGTAGACGTTGTCCAATCATATCGGCGACAGCGCCGCCAACACCTGCGTCCACTTCGTCGAACACCATGCACGAGAACGCGTCGGAGGCGGCGGAAATTACTTGCACGGCGAGGCTTACCCTCGACAGTTCGCCGCCTGAGGCGACTTTCGCCACAGGTCTTGCCACTTCACCTCTATTGGCTTGAATCATAAACTGCACTGAATCAATGCCGTCGCGTCGCCACAGTGCTTTGGTGTCGCTTGTTACATCGACGGTAAATTCGCAGTCGGGCATGCCAAGTTCACGGACAAGCTGGCCAATGTCAGCGCCCATTTTCCTGGCCGTTTTTCTTCGTGCGGCCGAGAGATTTTTGGCAGCGCCAAGGAAATCTTTACCGGCTTGGGCAACGACGGCCTCAAGTTCGGCAATGGATACTTCGGCTCGATCAAGTTCGGCAAGCTCCTGGCTTAGCGCTTGTAGATGTTGACCGAGGCTTTCGGGGTCGATGCGATATTTTTTGGCAATGCCCGCCAGGCTATCGAGGCGCGTTTCAACAAAGTCCCGACGGGCCGGGTCCATTTCGAGCGTGTCTGCGTAACGCTGTAACCCGGAAATGGCTTCCTCTACCTGAATTTGCGCGCTGTCCAGCAAATCGTCATATTCCTGGAGCGACGTATCGATACTGGTGATTTGTGCCAGCTGTTTTCGTGCATGGGCAAGAGTCGCCTGCACCGACTGGGCGTCGCCACTCAACGCATCTATTGCGCTAACGCTCGACTCTGCGAGCGTGGCCACATGGCTAAGACGGAACTGTTCTTCACTGAGCTGAGTGAATTCGCCCTCTACAGGAGCAATTTTTTCAAGTTCGTCGGATTGAAACCGCAGCAAGTCCAGTCGGGCGCCGCGTTGTTCCAGTCTCTGGCGAAGTGCGTTCAGCGAGTCTTGTAGCGACTTCCAGGTGTCAAACGCCTGCGCGGTTTTTTCAAGTGCGCTGTGGCGTCCGGCGTTGTCGAGCAGTTCGCGCTGCATGGCCGGTTTTAGCATGGCTTGATGTTCGTGTTGACCGTGGATGTCGACAATCAGAGCACCAAGTTCCTTGAGCTGTTGGGCAGGTGTAGGTTTGCCGTTAATAAACGCTTTGGACCGTCCGTTGCTGTGCACCACACGCCGCACCACACACTCCTGATCGCTGTCCAGTGCGTGCGCTTGAAGCCAGGTCAGTGCGGCTTTGTGTTGCGTAATATCAAACATGGCGCTGAGTTCGGCTTTGTCGGCACCTTGGCGCACGCTTTGACTGTCGGCACGATCACCAAGCACGAGGCCCAGAGCGTCTATGAGAATGGATTTACCTGCACCGGTTTCACCCGTGAGCACAGTCAGGCCCTGACCAAATTCCAGTTCAAGTTCTTTGGCAATGACAAAATCGCGAATATGTAAGTCAGTTAACATGTTGGTGAATACGTCTCATGGGCGGCATTAGAGGTGCCCAATGTTAGTAATATCAAGTGAGTTCAAGCTCGTTCAGGGAGGCCGTAGTGGCCCCAGTTAAGTTTTGACCGCAACACTTCAAAGTAGTCGTAGTCGGCCGGATGCAGCAGGGTAACGCGGTCAATCGCCTGGGTAACTTCAAGTGTATCCCCGGCTTCGATTTCATCGGACATTCTACCGTCTACGGTCACAAATGCATCGGCATCATAGCGGTGTTTAACACAAATTTGAATGTGCGAATTACCGGGTATTACCACAGGTCGATCGCTGAGCGTGTGCGGGCAAATGGGTACCATAGCCACGGCATTGAGCCCTGGCTGCATAATGGGTCCGCCGCACGACAGCGCGTAGGCTGTTGAGCCTGTGGGCGTGGCTATGATCAGGCCGTCGCCACGGTGCGTGTTCACGTAGGCGTCGTCGACGCGTACCTGAAAATCAAGCATCTGGCCCATGGCGCCACGCTGAACAACAATGTCGTTGAGCGCGTGAAGTTGTTGTTTAATGCCTTTGTCGTTTCTTAAAGTGGCTGTAAGTAGCATGCGCGACTCACGCACGCTTTCTCCGTTGAGAATTCGGGTCACGCTGCTTTCCAGTTCATTTGGGCGAATATCAGCCAGGAAACCGCGGCGCCCACGATTGATCCCAAGCAACGGCAAAGTAGCGCTTCGAATGAGGTGGGCCGCTTGTAGCATGGTGCCGTCGCCACCCACCGAAATCATCAGGTCGCAGCGTTCGCTTAACTGGTCTTCCTTACTTTCCTTAACCCCGCTCAAATGAATAAATTCGGTGTTATCGGCTACCCAGACGACGCGGTTCAGGCTAATTAGTAGCGCAGCCAAAGACGCCACAGTTTCCTTCACCTGCGGATCGTGGTCGCGGGCAATCAGTGCAATAGAGTGGAAGCCTGGCTCGGTCATGGTGAATCGCTTGCTGTGACGGTGCCTCAAGATAACAACGCCGGACACCAGATAAAAGCGCTTTTCAAAAGCTGGCGCTGAACAGTGGTTATTACACACACAATGAGGGTCAAAATGGGCGAGCAGCAGGGCACTGGCTGGGATAAACTTAAATTTGGTGAGAACTTATATTTCCAGCACGTCAGGAAGCACTTATGGCAACCCAGAGCGACAGTAACGGGCTTTCCGATCGCGCGCAGGCGCTTTTGAAAACACTGGTCGAGCAGTACATTGATGGTGGCCAGCCCATTGGCTCAAACACGCTATTGGAGCGATCTGGCCTTGCCGCAAGTTCCGCCACCATCCGTAACGTCATGTCGCGGTTGGAAAAATTGGGTTTCATTCGCGCTCCTCACACCTCCGCAGGGCGCATTCCGACCGATATG
>QIGP01000202.1 GCA_003228965.1 Gammaproteobacteria bacterium | reverse complement strand
GCTCGACACCGAGCATCGCATTTCGGAAATTGTCAGCCATGCGGCCAATGTAGACGTCATCTACATAGAGAGCGACAGACGTATCCGTTCCGATGCCCGCTTGAGCTGGCGCCAGACCACGCAAGGCGACTTGCACTTGAAGCTCACCAGCTGAAGAACCAACCGACAGCCCGGGGACCATATCGGCCAGGTCCGTGAGATCGACAAAATTTGCCTTGATCAATCCTGCGGATGAAAAAGACGAAACCGGGATCGGAACATCTTGAATGTTGGCTTCGCGCCTCTCAGCAGTAACGATGATTTCCTCTAATTTCCCCTCACTTGTATCTTCTTGAGCGGTCACGGTCGCTGGTAGAACCAAGAAACTGAAGGCAACCATTGACGCTGCTGTTAACACTGATCTTAGTATTGTTTTCACTTCCGAACCCCCTTTGAATAGGCAGATTGGTTACTGCACTAATGTAATCTCGTTTTCGAAGTAGCCACTTCAAATGCAAGTCAATTGTTCTTACTCACCCGTGAATTGACTAACTTTTCTGCGAGATCTTGACTTCAAACTAGAAACTACCAGTGTAACCGATTGCAGTCAAGATCAAGAAGCGCAATTGGTTGGATAGCTCGAGCGATGTTATCGCTAAAATCGTATACTCCGTTGTTTTTTAAGTATTTTTTTATATTCGAAAAACAGGTCAGAACAATTCAGTTCGTCTTATCGTCGTCCAAATATTGAGTTAGTAATGTATCGTTACATATGTTACTGCAGTGGTTTACAATAGTAAATTGATACTCTGGCAGCGAACGCCGGCACCCAGTGTGACTCGATCACCTACGTGCCAATTTCCTTGAGCGAAAACACTGAAATTCTCGGTGTCATTCAAGCTCTCGAAATATCCTGTATCTCCTGGTGTACCCGAAACCTGCGCGGCAACAAACGGCCAATGCACGCCAAATACCAGCAACGGATCACTCGGATCGAGAGATCCTCGTGCGAAGTTATTTTCGTAGTAGCCAGCGCCGAGAATCCAATCGAATGACGTGTCACCTGTTGAGGTGAGTCGAAACTCCTGCATTTGACAAGACAGGCAAGTTGATAGGTGATGTACAGGACGCCGTACGTGATATTGCGGAAGACGCGAACGAAAAGGCAGAAGGCCTGTTTGAACAAGTACGCGAATCGTCTCAGGTTACGCGTATCTCAAGCGAGTTCGACCAGCGTGGAAGAGCTAAGCGACAAGATCGACCACCTGATCAAGTTAGTCGAGGCGAAAAAAGTACCCGTTGCGAAGAAGGCTGGCTAAGCGGTTTCGCTGTAACGAACGTCCGGCAATTGAGTCGTAAAGTTCGGAGAGAATCGTAACAATAAGCAAGGCTTTTTCTGAGTTCGTCGCGATCGGTCACCAATGTCGCCAGCATCGAGCGCTGACCAAGGAGCTCTATCCAGGCGCTGAAAGTAAATCGGCCCGGGTGTTAAAGTGATAGTGTAGATTTCCGGGGCTGATGTCGACTTCATCGGCGACTTGATTGGACGTGATGTTCGGTTCGTCGTGTTCGTTAAGAAGCAGCAGTGATGTCACGAGAATTCGGTAATACAGGGAATTGGAACTATTAACAAGGGTCAACGAAACCGGCTGACTGATGATGCCGCCGAGCAAACGCTTGCGCTGAATCCTCTCGTTGGCGTCACGATAGAAGAAGTCGCCAATGCCGCCAAATCCACGGCGCTGCACGCTATCCGTCAACCGATGTCACTACTGCACTCAGGTATCGGCTATTCGCGCAAGCTTGTCGACGTGGCCATTGGAAAACGAGATTACAAACCGCTACCCAAAGATCGAAGATTCAACGACTCTACTTGGAGCAATAGCTGGATCCACCGTGGCATGCTGCAGTCCTACCTTGCGCTGGTCGAGTCGCTCGATGAGTGGGTTGATGCCTCAGGATTGGACGGCGATGACGCTCGCCGCGCGCGCTTTATTTTAAAGATTGTGGGTGACTCGATGTCGCCGACGAATGTACTCCCCGGCAATCCAGCGGCCGTCAAGCGACTTGTTGATACAGGCGGCAAAAGCGCTACAGACGGCATTCGCAATTTCGTCGACGACCTTCGATTTAACAATGGCATGCCGGCGCAGGTAGACAAATCGAATTTTGAGCTGGGAAGGAATCTTGCGACGACGTCCGGTTCCATTGTATTTCGAAACGAGCTATTGGAATTGCTTCAGTACGCGCCGGCGACAGGGAAAGTTTACCGCCGACCACTGCTGTTCATACCTCCCCAGATCAACAAGTTCTACGTGTACGACCTCAGTCCGGAAAAAAGTTTCTTCAAGTTTTGTGTGGATGAGGGAATACAGACCTTCACCGTTAGCTGGCGAAACCCGGGCCCGGAGAATGCGGACTGGGGTATCGACCGATATATTCAGGCACTCAAAGAGGCCGTCGAAGTCATTGAGGAAATCACCCGTTCCAAGACCGTCAACGTCTGCGCTACATGCTCCGGAGGCATCACCGGATCGATTCTGGCAGCGCACTACAAAGCACTCGACCAGGACGTAATTAACAGCATGACGCTGCCCGTTTGTGTCCTGACACAAGAGAACAGCGATAACGATCTGTCACTGTTCGTGAACGACACCGCGATTGAAGCAGCTAGAGCAAATTCCCGCAGGCACGGTGTATTGCGCGGGCAGGAATTAGCCAAGGTATTTAACTGGATGCGGCCGAATGATCTGATCTGGAATTACGTGGTCAATAACTACCTACTCGGTAATCGCCCACCGGCGTTCGATGTCTTGTACTGGAACAATGACACGACCAACCTTCCGGCACAATTGCACAGCGATTTTCTCGATATTGTTGGGCAAAGCGCGCTTGCAAAACCCGGGGAGTTGAGCGTTTGCGACACCGATATCGATCTGCAACAGGTCGACTGCGACAAATTTTTGATCGGAGGTCTAACCGATCACTTAACACCATGGCAGGCCTGCTACCAGACGACTCAGTTGACCGGCGGTGAATCTCAGTTTCTGCTCGTCGGTAGCGGACACATACAGAGTCTTGTCACCGCTCCGGGAAACCCAAAAGCCAAATACTTTCTTAATGACCATACGCCAGCGTCGCCTCAGGAGTGGCTCGATTCCGCCACGGAACACCCTGGCGCATGGTGGCCACACTGGGGCGACTGGATTCGCGCACGCTCCGGCGCACAAAAAAATGCGCCGGCCAAGACCGGCACCGTAGTCAATCCACCGTTATGCGATGCTCCGGGTACTTACGTGCTCGAAGCGGCATCGTGATTCTTGAAAGTTCGCCCTTCGAAAATAGAGGATCTGCACATTCGTTGGATTTCCGTCGACGGCCTGGTGATTCGCACCGCGGTTAGGGAGGGAACCGGCGTACCGCTATTTTTACTTAATGGCATCGGTGGTTCGTTCGAGATGTTAGAGCCGTTTGTTTCTGCAATGCCAGACAGCAAAGTCATTATGATGGACATGCCCGGAGCCGGAAAATCTCCGGCACCGACGTTGCCCTGGCGGCTGCGCAACTACGCTAGGTTTTGCAGCAAGGTGCTCGATGAAATTTCCGCACCTCGCGTCAACGTTATGGGTATATCCTGGGGCGGAGCGCTGGCGCAACAGTTTGCGCGGCAATATCCCGAACGTTGCGTCAAGTTGGTTCTTGCGGCGACAAGTCCAGGTCATATCATGTTCCCCGGAAATCCGCTCGCGCTTCTCAAGTTGGCGAATCCACGACGATACTACGACCGGACCTACATGAAGCGCATCGCTGGTTCGATTTACGGTGGCAAACTACGCACGAATCGAAAATCTGTGGGCCGATTTGCCGACCTGACGAGTCCACCAAGTAAGCGCGGCTACTATTACCAACTTCTTGCAGGGTTCGGCTGGTCAAGTCTTCCCTGGCTGCGGACACTCAAGATGCCAACTTTAGTGATGCATGGTACTGACGATCCGTTGATACCGACCATCAATGCACGTGTTCTCGCGAGCTTGATTCCCAATGCAACATTAGTGACGTTTGATTGTGGTCATCTGTTCATGTTGACGCGCTCGGATCAAGTCGCTGGCACCGTTCTAAATTTCACGGCTTGATTTGTGACACTGGCGTAGAAAGCCAAACGACAACCTGTTTTGAGGTGGCCCCATTTCTTTGGACAGCAAAACCCGATTCTAGGCGTCACGTTAGGATTGATACTTCTCGCGAAGCTCTTTCATAAAATCAAAACATGTTTCGGTCGCATCCCAGGCTTGATCCCAGAAACACAGATCAACTGTCCACCAGGCGTCGATCGAGTGATACTGATTTAATGCA
>QIGP01000296.1 GCA_003228965.1 Gammaproteobacteria bacterium | reverse complement strand
CTCTCCGATTCGTGAAAAATGCGTAATGGGTAGACTTGACCCCAACGGCTCCGATTCGTGAAAAATGCGTAATGGGTAGACTTGACCCCAACGGTCCCGGGATCGTCTGGTGGCGTACTTTGCGCAGGACGCCTATAATTCTCATCCTTACCAGGTCCTTGCTTTAGTAATTGGTGGCGATATGCACATGAAAAACATTTTGTACGCACTTTGCACAGCCGTATTTTGTATGTCGGCGAACGCTGGTGAAGAATTTATGCTCGCCTACTATGTAGAAATTAATCAACAGGGTGGTAAGTTTACGTTGCAGCAATATGGACGGCGCTTAAGCGCAGAGAATAAAATTAGTACACCCATTGGGCGGGGAGGTCGTGGCAAGTTTTCATTGTCGTTGGCATCACTTGGTGAAGAAACCGGTGTACTTCGTTTGGAATTATACGACGACAAGCCAGGCACCAATGTGGTGAAAACGCCGATTTACTCTTTGGATGTTAAATTTTCCAAAGAAGGTGCAAAGGGAGATGTGGTCGATTCCGCTGACGATATCACGGTAGAGCTTTCGTACAGCATCGTCGCGCGATGAGTATTTTAACCAGACCCCTAATTCTTGCCCTGGTGCTATTGTTTTGCTTCACGAGTACGAGTCACGCCGATGACGGTTACTCCGGGTTACTCGAGCTGTTTGCCGAATGGCGAGAATTTGAGCAGCCTCCGTTGCTTGACGGCGCCCCTGATTACACAGCTGCGCAATTTAAACGTCGATACAAGCAGTTAAGAAAATTCAAGAAACGTCTAAATGCTTTTGATGTGGATGACTGGCCAGTTGAGCAACAAGTTGACTGGCATATTGTGCGCGCCGAACTCAATGGCTTCGATTTTAATCACCGCATACTAAAACCCTGGGCACGGGACCCGGCTTTCTATCAGACCATCTGGACATACAAGAGTGATGTGCCTGCTCATGAAGGTCCTACGCATCACGCTGTTACCGAGCTTTGGAGTTACATTCTTCCGTTGTCCACCGAAGAACAGGCGCGAATGTTCAAAGATCTAAGTGTGATTGCGCCGCTCATGAAGCAAGCGCAGAAAAACCTGACCGGCAACGCCCGCGATTTGTGGATTACTGGAATTCGTAACATCAGGAGCCAACGCAAAAGCCTTGATGACATCGCTGAAAAAACCAGCGACAGCACGAACCCGGACTTAAAACGTGTAATTGAAGAGGCGTCAAACGCAACGGATGAGCTAATTGAATGGCTTGAGCAGCAGGCTCCAAAGAAAAACGGTCCCTCCGGAATTGGTAAAGACAACTACACCTGGTATCAACAAAACGTTCATCTTGTACCACTTACCTGGGAAGATGAGGTTCGGCTACTTAAGCGTGAGCTCGACCGCGCCTGGTCGTCACTTAAGCTCGAAGAACATCGCAACCGTCATTTGCCACCCTTGGTGGCGGCCAGCACACCACAAGAATATAACGAACTGGCCGACCGCTCAGCGACCAAATTCCTGGCCTTTCTCAAGGACGAAGATATCCTTACCTATGAAGAGTACTTTGAGCCAGCACTACGTGAGCGCCTTGGCGAATTCGTACCGGAGCAGGAGCGCAATTTTTTCTGGATTGCAGCTCACTACGACCCAACGCCGCTTTACACGCATTTCTATCACTGGTTTGAGCTCGCACGTATGGAGCAACAGCCTCATGCGAGCCCGGTCAGGCAGGGCTCTGTTCTGTACAACATTTTTGATAGCCGTAACGAAGGGACTGCGACAGGCGTGGAAGAAATGTTCATGCACGCAGGTCTGTATGACGACAATCCCAGAGTACGTGAAATCGTATGGATCATGCTGGCACAGCGTGCAGCACGTGGCCTCGGTTCGTTGTATGCGCATGCCAACGAAATGACTATGGAAGAAGCTGGTGCGGTGCACATGGAATGGACACCGCGTGGCTGGATGAAGACTGAAAAAGAGCTGCTAATTTTTGAACAACATTTGTATCTGCGGCAACCGGGTTATGGCACTAGCTACGTAACGGGCAAATATTTGTTGGAGCGCACACTGGCCGATTACGCCAAGCAACTTGAAGAAAACGGCAAGGACTTTAAGCTTAAAGACTTTTTTGATCGGCTAAACAGTATCGACAGCATTCCAATTGCGCTTGGTCGTTGGGAAATGACGGGCCTCGATAACGAATTAACCAGCAGGTAGAGATGCAATGATAAAATATTTTTTCGCCGTGTTTGTCGCAACATACGCGCTTGCGCTTAGCGCAAGCGCTCAACAGCCTGACATAGACCGGTTTATCGACGAGCGTTACGACGAAACGGTTGTGCTTGCCAAAACTTTGTGGGACTTCGCCGAACTTGGATACCTGGAAGAAAAGAGCAGTGCCCTGTTGCAGTCTGCTTTGAGTGCAGAGGGATTCAACGTGAAAGCCTCGGTGGCCGGCATGCCTACTGCGTTCGTCGCAAGCTACGGTCGTGGCGAACCTGTTATTGCCATTTTGGCGGAATTCGATGCATTGCCAGGTATCAATCAAGACGCAGTGCCAATGCGTAGCCCAATCAAAGGCAAAGGTGCCGGGCACGCTTGTGGCCACAACTTATTTGGAGCCGGGTCTGTTGGTGCTGCCATTGCTGTCAAGCACTGGCTTAAAGAAACCGGACATAAGGGCACCGTACGTCTTTATGGAACACCAGCCGAAGAAGGTGGCAGTGGCAAGGTGTACATGGTGCGCGATGGCTTGTTCAAAGACGTCGATGTGGCTTTGCACTGGCATGCAAGCGACGAAAACTCTGCTGCAGCGCGAACAACACTTGCTAACCGTTCAGCGAAATTTCGTTTTTACGGCACATCCGCACACGCAGCCGGTGCGCCGGACAAGGCACGATCTGCTCTGGACGGGGTAGAGTCGTTTAACTACATGATGAACCTTATGCGTGAACACGTTCCGCAACAGACTCGAATACATTACGTGATTACTCACGGCGGTTTGGCACCTAACGTCGTACCGGATTTTGCAGAAGTTTTCTACTACGTACGCCACCCCGAGTCCGCGCGCGTTAGTGACATATGGAAGCGCGTTGAACAAGCTGCGCTTGGGGCTGCACAAGGCACTGGAACCAGGGTCGATTGGGAAATCATTCATGGCAACCATCCTTTGGTGGTTATTGAATCGCTGGCCAGAATGATGGATGAGAAGCTTCGCAGTGTCGGTGGAATCAAGTACACCAAAGCTGAAAAGAAGTTTGCCGATACTATTCATGCGACTCTTAATCAGCCTAAATACGAAGTTGGTGAACAAGAGCGCGTACAACCTTTCGATGTCACGCTTGGTTATGGCTCTACCGATGTTGGTGACGTTTCCATTGCCGTACCGACGGTAGGCCTGCGCACGGCGACGTGGGTGCCCGGTACTTCGGCGCATAGTTGGCAAGCCGTTGCCGCCAGTGGTATGAGCATCGGGTATAAAGGTGTCAATAATGCGGCCAAGGTTCTGGCGAGCGCGGCCATAGAGCTGTATCAGAACGACGAGTTGCGCGCCGAGGCTAAGCGTGAACATGAGGCACAGCTCGGTGATAACTTTCACTACGAAGCCTTGCTGGGTGACCGGGATCCACCGCTGGATTTTAGAAAGCCGAGTGGAAATTAACACCTACCTGCAAACGATACACAGCACCACTACTCCTTGCAGAGCTGTTCAAGCGTAATGTATGAGCACCATTCATGTCTTGCCCTTATCTGTTCAGCTTAACCTCAGGTCGATATGGTTTAATGGTCCTCCAACTTCAGCCTTTTTATGGTCTGTTTCAACAAGGCATTTAGCTTTGACTAATTTAAATTCAAAACTGGCTAGAGTTCGAGTAGCTTTTGAGTTTGTATAGATTTTATGTGTTCCATTTCAATGTTCTTTTTAGTGCATGTCCTGTTTCCTTAAGTTCCATAGATACACTTTAATAAGCGATTTTCGCCTGAAGAGATTTTTCAACAGGCAAACTACTTAAATGAAACAGGAAGACAATATGTCAACTACTACGGGAACCGTTAAATGGTTCAACGACGCTAAAGGTTTTGGTTTTATCGAGCAAGAAGGTGGCCCCGATGTGTTCGCACATTTCGGTCAAATTACTGGCGGTGATGGCTTCAAAACATTGGCTGAAGGTCAAAAAGTTGAGTTCACAGTGACGCAAGGCCAAAAAGACCCGCAAGCTGAGAACATCAGACCGCTTTAAGACTTAAAATTCTTGAAGTAACTTTTCGAAGTTAAAAAGAAGGGCGAGAGTAAAATCTCGCCCTTCTTTTGTGTCTGTAAGTCTTCTTTAGAACTCACGCGACGGTTAATGGTGGTAAATTGGTAACCGTCAGGCTTGGCGTTTTGA
>QIGP01000318.1 GCA_003228965.1 Gammaproteobacteria bacterium | reverse complement strand
CGTCCATCTCTTTAATCAGCGCCTGATAGTCGCGCTCAACGCTAAGCGTAGTAAAGGGCTGTCCGCCCTTCAACTGACCCGTAATGCGGTTACCGTCTTCAAACACCACTCTATCAATGGAACCGTTATTGAGTTGCTGACGAAACTTTGAGTAATCGAAGGTGTTGGCCGGCGCCATTTTAGGGCCAAAATTGTCGAACACCGTGACCAGCACAAGTGCGATTATCACCCATAGTAATAAGTTCTTACCCAGATCGCTCAAGGGTTTACTCCAGAAATTTAAAGTGTGTGAATAGAGTCAGAGTTATAGTGCTGCGCTTTACTAAACGATAGTTACACCCGTTTAGGGAATCTGTCCCGCGACCCCGAGCGTCGTGACAACCCAAGACACGGAGACCAGGGTGCGGGCCAGATGACGCGCTGCAAGAACGCGTCTTAATGACCAACACTACTACACCTCATAGCCTCTGGCCACCATGTATGTCTCGCGGCTGCGCGACCTCGAAGCTCTGGGCTTCTTGACCTTAACCTGACTGAACATAGATCGAGAATTTTTAACATATAAATCAAAGCCTTCGCCGTGAAATAGCTTGGTTACAAACGAGCCACCGGGGGTCAAAACCTTAGCGGCACAATCCAGAGCGAGCTCTGCGAGATACATACATCTCGATTGATCGACTGAACGTATGCCACTGATATTGGGGGCCAAATCTGACATTACAAGGTTCGCCTCGCCTTGGAGTGACGACAGTATCCGTTCCAGTACCTCGTCTTCACGAAAATCGCCTTTAATGAATGTAACACCTTCAATTGGCTCCATTTCCAGGAGATCTACGGCCACTATCTGACCCTCGGGGCCGAGCAATTTTGAGGCTACCTGGCACCAGCCGCCCGGCGCTGCGCCCAAATCCAGAATGCGTTGTCCGCGCTTGATCATTTGATCGCGCTCAAGCAGCTCCAGCAATTTGTACACGGCACGGCAGCGATAGCCTTCGCGCTGCGCCTGAAGTACATACTCGTCTTTGCGGTGTTCCTGGAGCCAACGCCCACTACTGCCTTTTTTACCCAACTTCAAATTCTCCTGCCATAGGCGACTGCACGATGATAGACTCCGCGTCCAATTCCTGCGACCCAGACGACTATCATGCAATTATCCGAATCCCAAAAAAAATACCTTCGCGGCCTTGCTCACCAGAAAAAGGCGGTTGTCATGCTGGGCAACCAGGGTTTATCCGAAAACGTCACGAAAGAAATCAGCCATGCGCTGGCCTTTCACGAGTTAATTAAAATCAAAGTACGCGTTGGTGATCG
This sequence comes from Gammaproteobacteria bacterium, assembly GCA_003228965.1. Classification (GTDB taxonomy): domain Bacteria; phylum Pseudomonadota; class Gammaproteobacteria; order Steroidobacterales; family SZUA-146; genus SZUA-146. The sequence goes on along the minus strand of QIGP01000318.1, from coordinate 3,087 downwards.
CAAAGAGCGCGACGCCATTCTTGAGCAAATTATGACAGGACAGGAGTGCTTGTTGATTCAACGAGTTGGTAACACGGCGACGTTGTTCAAGCGTAATACTAAAAAGCCAAAAATACAGTTACCTAAGACTTGATTCGTAGTCGCTGTGTAGTGGCAGGCCATGCAGGGACTGCGAGCGCTACACGTATTTTACACTCAAAATTTCGTACTCGATATTTCCACCCGGGGCCTTAACAACAATCTCGTCCTCAGCCGCCTTACCAATTAGCGCTCTGGCAATCGGTGACGTAAACGAGATGAGCCCTTTTTTAATATCGGCTTCGTCTTCACCTACTATCCGGTAAGTGACTGCTTTCCCGGTTTCGATTTCAAGCAAATCTACCGTCACACCAAATATGACTTTGCCAGTGTCGTTCATATCTTTGATGTCAATAATTTGGGCGTTCGACAGCTTGCCGTCAATGTCTTTAATTCGACCTTCGATAAAGCTCTGCTGGTCTTTGGCAGCGTGGTATTCGGCGTTCTCTTTCAAGTCACCGTGAGCACGAGCTTCGGAAATTGCCTTAATCACCGTGGGCCGGTCCTCTCCTTTTAACTTCGTCAATTCTGCCCGCAACGCAATTGCTCCCTCGGCGGTTAACGGTACTTTGCTGTTCATATATCTACTTCCTTATGCAGGTCCTGCAGTCGATTGACATCTGTGACATCGAGATAGTCCATCGCTGCACAGCCTGCGTGGCCACCGGCCACTGTAGTGTAATACGTAACCTTACCACGCACCGCTTCTCTACGAATCGAGTGGGATTCGTGGATCGCCTGTTTGCCTTCCGTACTGTTAACAATCAAATCAATTTCGCCATTCTTGATCATGTCAACAACGTGGGGTCGCCCTTCGTGCACTTTATTCACGCCCTGGCATTCGATGCCTGCCCCATTAATGGCACGAGCGGTACCGTGGGTAGCAATTAGTTTGAATCCACGAGCGGTTAATGCTCTAGCCAGTTCGATGGCCGATGGCTTATCACTGTCACGCACACTAATAAACACTTGCCCGGACGATGGCAATTTTATGCCAGAAGCCTGCTGAGCTTTGGCGTACGCAATCGCAAACGTTGGTCCTGTGGCCATCGCTTCGCCAGTTGATTTCATTTCTGGGCCCAAGATCGGGTCTGAACCAGGAAATTTCAAAAACGGAAAGACAGATTCTTTGACCGAGTAAAAGCGAGGCTCTGGAGACACCAGACAGTCTTGCTCTCTAAGCGTTTTGCCCATCATGACGCGCGCCGCAATTTTCGCCAACTGTAACCCCGTTGCTTTTGACACGAACGGTACCGTGCGCGCCGCTCTTGGGTTCACTTCCAACAAAAATATGTTGTCACCCTGAATGGCAAACTGTGTATTCATGAGTCCAACAACATTCAACGAGTGCGCGAGCAACGTGACTTGTCGAACCAGCTCTTTTTTAACGTAAGCACTGAGTGACACTGGTGGTAACATGCAGCTCGAATCGCCAGAGTGCACGCCCGCCTGTTCAATGTGTTCCATGATGCCGCCAACCAACACGTCTTTACCGTCGCAAACAACATCAACGTCGACTTCAGTGGCAAGATTTAAAAACCGATCCAGAAGCACCGGGGATTCATTGGAAACCTGCACAGCGTTGTTAATGTATTCTTTAAGATCGGCGCGCGAAAAGACGATCTCCATGGCTCTGCCACCTAAAACATACGAAGGCCGTACGACTAGCGGGTAGCCAACAGACTCTGCACGCTCGAGCGCTTCCTCAGCGTTTCTGGCCGTAGCGTTGGCAGGCTGCTTCAATTTAATGTCTTGAATCAGTTTTTGAAATCGCTCGCGATCTTCTGCAAGGTCAATGCTATCCGGGCTCGTGCCGACAATCGGCGCGCCCGCCTGCTCGAGTTGCTCCGCAAGATTAAGCGGAGTTTGCCCACCGAACTGAACAATCACACCAACTGGTTTTTCAAGTTCAATAATGGTCATCACGTCTTCAAACGTGAGTGGCTCGAAATACAGTCGGTCGGACGTATCGTAGTCTGTCGAGACAGTCTCCGGGTTGCAGTTAACCATGATGGTCTCGTAACCGTCGTCACGCAGCGCCAAAGCGGCGTGAACGCAGCAGTAGTCAAACTCAATACCTTGACCAATGCGGTTCGGACCTCCACCCAAAATCATCACTTTATCTCGCGATGACGGCGCAGCTTCACATTCTTCTTCGTACGTGGAATACATGTACGCGGTAGATGTGGCGAACTCGGCAGCACAGGTATCCACTCGCTTAAACACCGGAATTACATTGTGTGTAATACGAGTAGAGCGAACTTCGGTTTCATCAACAGCACACAATTTCGCCAGACGTAAATCGGAAAAACCTTTGCGTTTCAGCGCGCGCATTCGATCTTCAGTTAACCCGTCGAAACCTGCCTCTTCCACTTCACCTTCAGTTCGAATCAAGTCTTCAATTTGTGCGAGGAACCACGGATCTATACCCGTTAGCGTAGCAATTTCGTTGATCGAAAAATCGTGGCGCATGGCGTCGGCCACATAGCGAATGCGGTCCGCTCCCGGCGCTTTAAGTTCGTGGCGTAACGTCGCCATGGCGTTGCTGCCCGCTTCTTTTGGCATGATCGGATCAAAGCCGCTAATGCCCGTTTCGATACCGCGAAGTGCTTTTTGCATCGACTCCTGAAACGTGCGGCCAATGGCCATGACTTCACCTACCGATTTCATTTGAGTTGTAAGCCGGTCATTGGCGTCCGGGAACTTCTCAAAAGTGAAACGTGGGATTTTAGTAACAACGTAGTCGATAGACGGTTCAAAGGATGCAGGCGTTGCTCCTCCGGTAATGTCATTGCTCAACTCGTCCAATGTATAGCCAATCGCCAGTTTCGCCGCAACTTTGGCAATCGGAAATCCGGTGGCTTTAGAAGCCAGTGCCGACGAGCGCGATACGCGAGGGTTCATTTCAATGACGATTAACCGCCCGTCATCCGGGTTAACGGCAAACTGTACGTTTGAGCCACCCGTTTCGATGCCGATCTTGCGAAGAACAGCGAGCGAAGCGTCACG
>QIGP01000196.1 GCA_003228965.1 Gammaproteobacteria bacterium | reverse complement strand
CCGCGGTGCTGCTCAGAGTGTGCCGGCGGGCAATTAGGACAGGGCGATTGCTCCTCGCCGCCGAAGGCCATTGCGCATGGTTGTAACGCCAGATTCAGCCACACCGCAACGAAAACACCCAAGGCGCGACGTGCCCAGGGAGTTTGTCGTTGTCGAATGATGGTAACTAAATTCAAGCGTACGGTCCTTGCATATCGAGTATTTCTTTTGCTGTTGCGTCAAGTGGCGGAATGGCAAAAGCGAGGCTTATATCTGGGAACCTCTGATCAGTTCGCGGACGGCGTCCCTGAGCCCCAATAAGTCAGAGGTTCCCTTGTATTGTACACAATCGTACAACCTTTAGGTTGCTTACCTGTCGTGCTTTGACCGTCCCTTGGCAGAACGTTCAACTAACAATGACCAAAACCGGCCCTCAACTAGTGTTCGTGCTCTGGTGTTTCTGTTTCTGTTTTGACAGGTCGTGTTGAGCTGTGGGTGTGAATGACCTGCCACTCGTTTTCGTTTTGACGGAAAATAAACGTCTCATAACCACGATTGTGTATTTTTCGATTGCCTTTCTTGACCACTGCGGATACTTCAACGTCTGCAACTGCCCAGGCAAAGTCCCCTTCGATGTGGGTTTCGATATTTGAAAAGGTAAGATCCAGTCCTTCCAGGGCGTCGCCTTCCGGTTCGACATGATGATCGATGAGATCATCTAAACCAGAATTTTGACCGCCGCTTTCAATGTATCTCGCGCCTTCAAAATCACGGAAGTGTTTACGAAACGGTGTGCCGTCTGCCTGCTCCCAGCCGTTTTCTATGGCTGCAATGATCTTGATGAGTTGACTGGCGTCGTCGCGTTCGGCCTGTGCTGGCAGATGAACGATAAATACCGCGCTTAAGACCAGCGCAGAGCTCAATAGTACTTTTGATAACTGTTTCATTGCTATTCCCTTTAATTATGATAAAAAATCTTGATTGAACATTACATTTTTCGCCGTGGAGGATGGCCAAAGTTTGGGTCGCTGCTGATGCGTGAGGCGATGGTGCCTGTGGGCGCGTCATACCACCCAGGATCACTAAAATCGCCGCGCTTTAAATCATCACGCACTTTCACGGTGGTGAACATGCCACCCATTTCTATGTTTCCGTACGGGCCTTTACCGGTCATCATGGCAAGTGTATTGGCAGGCCCTGAGTGATGGCCCATGTCAACGTGTTCCTGGTGTTCCGCCATGCCGTGCTTACCCATGGCAATAAATCCTGGTAAAAGTTCTTGAATCTCACGATCAATGCCACTTTGATCAACGCCCAATGAGTTGGGAATTTCGTGCCCCATGGCGTTCATGGTGTGATGTGACATATGACAGTGAAACGCCCAGTCGCCAGGTACCGCTACAAATTCAAGGTCCCGGGTTTGACCTACGCCAACAATTTCTGTGGTTTCGGGACGCCATAGGCTTTTTGGCCACCGTCCACCATCCGAACCTGTTACCCAAAACTGAACCCCGTGCAAATGTATTGGATGATTCCACATCGACAGGTTACCCATGCGCACTCGCACTCGCTCTCCAGTGCGCGCAACTACCGGATCAATCGCCGGAAACACTTTGCTGTTGAAAGTCCACAAATCGAAATCAACCATGACCGAGGGATCAGGTCGATAGGTACCAGGATGCAATGCCCAGTTGTGGGTCAGGAAACAATAATCGCGATCTATTTTGACTTGTTCACCCTGCTTGGGATGAATGATGAACATGCCCATCATGCCCACGGCCATCTGGGTCATTTCATCGGCGTGTGGGTGATACATATGCGTTCCGTGCTGTCTGAGTGTGAATTCGTAAACGAACGTTTCCCCCGGTCCTATTTGCGGTTGACTTAAGCCGCCAACGCCATCCATTCCGCTGGGTAACAAAATTCCGTGCCAATGAATAGTGGTGTGCTCTTTAAGGCCGTTAGTCACCAAAAAACGAACGCGATCGCCTTCCACCGCTTCGATGGTTGGGCCAGGGGTTGAGCCGTTGTATCCCCAACACTTCGCCACGCTGCCCGGTGCAAACTCATGTTCGATTTCTTCGGCAACCAAATGAAATTCCTTTACGCCGTTTTTCATGGTGTATGGAAGCGTCCAGCCATTAAGTGTTCGTATGGGCGTGTAGTTACCTTGGCGAGCGTGCGTCTGAGGCGTGCGAGGGGCATCCTTGGCGCGAACCTCACGTGTCACAGTTCCCGATGCGGCGACCAGTGCACCTGCGCCGGTGTAACTCAAAAAGTCTCGTCGTGATGTCATTCCTGATCTCCTTTTGAGCGATGTTCGTCGTGTGAATTATCGGGTGTGGGCATGTCGTGCCCCGCATGGTCGTCTGTGGTCGGCTCAGGTGTTGCCATGTTATGACCCGCGTGATTGTCTTTCATGTCTTCGGACATCGACATGTTGTGACCGGAGTGCCCGCCTCCACTTTGGGGCTCAAGAATTTCTTTCAAATCCAATTTACCTTTTCCAATTCTTGCGCTGCTGGGCAGGGTGTTACCCACCGCGCGTGTGAGTGCGGCACGTGCCAGCCAATAGTCGCGAACACTTTCCATATAACCTTGATACGCGTCATACTCCTGTTGTTTTGTCGCTAACACCTCGAAAATACCGATCAGCATGAAACTTTGTTCTTCTTGTGCCCGGGCGGTCGCAGCCATGCGTGCCGGGATCAACTGATCACGAAAGGTCGTTGCGCGCGCCTTTGCATTTTGAGTGGCTGCGTAGGCAAGGTGCACGTCGTTGTCAATATCAAGCGTTAGTTGTGCGACATCGAGTATGGCCATTTGAAGTTGTACGTCGGCGCGCAACAACTCATCGCGATGTTGATTAAAGATCGGTAACTCCCAGTCAAGCGTAGGCCCTTTAAGACGCGTTCCATCGGTATCGCGTTCACGTTCATAACCAATATCCAACTCTCCCAACCAACGCGTCCAACCGGTTACACCCAACTGGTCGGCCAGGTTGTCAGTCCGAATACGGGCAGCCGCCAGATCGAGTCGACAGTGACGTGCGAGCGTCAGTAAGCTTGAAAGCTCATCTTCACTAGCAAGCGGTATGGGGAGTTCGCTCAACGCATCCCACTTGGCCCCGACTGACAATCCTAAAACAGTGGCAAGTTCGGTTCGTTTTGCATAGGCCTCGGCTTGTGCTGACAGGGCGGATAAACGTGCTTCTGCACCGGCGGCTTGTTCAAGCGCTAACTCGTGAGCGCTCATATTACCGGCGTCGTAAAAGCGTTTCGCCATGGTTTCCGAGAGCGTGCCGGCTTTAGCAATTTGTAAACGCAATGCAGCCACATGTTTGGCACCCACATAGTGATAGTAGGCGGCATCCGCATCGGCGGCCGCTGCAAGCACTTGTGCGCCAATGGATTCTTTTAAGGCCGCAAACTCCGCTCGAGCCAGGCGCTTACGCGAACCCAGCGTTAACAGATCCGTGAAAGAACTCACCAGGCCAAAAGTCAACTGATCCAGTTCGCCCAGGCGGTTGGGATCTAACCGTGAGCCAGAAAATACTGGATTGCGTATTCGACTGGCCGCATAGACCTCCGCGGCCCCGAGTCCAAGTTCCACATAGTTCGCTTGCAATGAAGGATTGTTGATCAGCGCCAATCGAATCGCGTTCTGAGCGGTCAGCGGTTCTTTTGTAAGCGAAGCGACTAAATTGCTTACATCACTGCTTACGATATCCCGCCCTCGTTCAGCGACTAGTCGATCGACATCGCTTCGACCCAGATCCGGCGGCAGTGCTACACAGCCATTCAGTGCCAAGCCTGCTAACAGTGCTGCGATTTGCGCCAGTCGTCTGCGATTAATGGTCATGAGAACTGTGGTCATGTTCGGATTTTTGGGTCTCTTTGGGGTTATCAATTGGCTGAGCATTGTCCCCAGCGTGATGATCGGTGCCGTCGTTGCTTGAGGGTGAGTCAGTCTCGTTAGCGTGATGCCCCACCCCTTGTGCTTGTTGCAACAATTGCTGGTAGGCAGCACCATCCAGCGCAGGGAGTTTCGTCATTAACGCAACCACCGGCCACAGCGCAGCATCTTCGTGTGAAGCCCCCCAGGCCGGCATTCCCGTCATTTTGATGCCTTGCTTGGTGACCCAAAAGAGTTCCGCGGGAGTTCTGTGGGCGGCGACTTGCTGAAGATCTGGAGCCGGTGGGTTTAAACCCTGGCCCATGGCGTTGGGCGACTTACCAGGAGCGCCATGGCAACCTGCACACATAGCTTCGAAGTCGTTTATCCCGGCATGTGCAAGTGATGCGTCACTCAGATCAGGCACGACAATACTTTTCGCTCGACGCTCTACGGATGCATGCATGGTGGTCGACATCACCCAACTCGACAGTCTGTTGTGTGGGACTGCTGCGCTTACGTCATAAGTACCAGA
>QIGP01000305.1 GCA_003228965.1 Gammaproteobacteria bacterium | reverse complement strand
TTCTTATCTCGTTTAAAAAACTTAACAAGAATTTATCCGGCCTTTCTCAATGGTATGACGGTCGTCCGTTTATCTTGGTTGACAGAATTAAGAGCGCGTCACGAACACGTTTTAGCATAGCTCATGAGCTTGGTCATATTTTATTGCACCAACAATTATCCTCTGATACTGAGATTTTAGATAAAAAGATTTTTAAACAAATAGAGGATCAGGCAAATTATTTTGCTTCTTCTTTTATGCTTCCAGAGTCTGCTTTGTCTAACGAGGTATATGGTATTGATTGGGAATCAATGATTGCTCTTAAAGCGCGATGGAAGATGTCTATCGGCGCAATGGCAATGAGGCTTAAGCAAATTAATATCATTAGTGATTCTCAGAAAATCAGGATATTTCGAGAGTTGGGATCAAGGAATGCACGTGTTCATGAGCCTTTAGACGGCTCTATCAGACAAGACGAGCCTAGGCTAGTGCGGAAAGTTGCTGAACTGCTTGACTCAGAAAAAGTGCTGGCAACTAGCCATATACCAGATGCTGCGCCGATCAATGTCGATCTTATAGGAGAGCTAACGCAGATTCCAAAGGAACAATTGTTGCCGGAATCCCATTATGGGAATGTAATATCGATTATAAGATAGTTATTTTCCCCATCTGGCTTTAGCAGCCTTTCTGGCGGCTTCGCTGCGTTCTTCCTTCGTCATTTTCGCCGCCCTGGCTTTACCGCCTTTCAGCCCACCTTTACGGCCAAGGGCAACGGCGGCAGGGTCTTTGCCTGCGTCTGGGTTCTCTTCCTCAGTCTCGCCAGTAGTCAGGTCAACGATAGACTTGGCCAGTTGGTTTGCGTCACGGGGTCGCTTAGGGTTCTTCATGCCAATTATTGTAGCATGACCGCTCAAGCATAGAATTATGGTTATATTTCAAACTGAGCCACCACCGATCTATGTGTCATCTTGACCTGTAGTGTCAGTTCGCTGAAATCGAAGGTCTGCTTACGCTTGATTTTCAGACGTCCCGGCATTTAGTTCGAAGGGCTACAATGGGTGTCTCTGGCAGTTTAGAGATGGCTAATATAAGCGGCTACTAAATAAATACCTTCGTTAAGGGTTGTCAGATGCCTACCCCCAGCCGCAGGCCTGTCAGCGAACGCGAGCACTCAACATGCAGGCATCTGACAACCCTTAACGGAAACAGCCCTTCGGCGGCCAAATAATTCCCGCATCCGGATAACAAACAACGTTAAAATTCCTTTTAAAATGTTTGATTGATGCGAACAAGAACCGGTTGCGGTGATACCTGGATCAAAACTCTTGGCTCCCGGATGAATCGGCGTTCATTATTGAGTAATTCGTCACCTGCTTGCCCAACTCCCTCAACAAGCGCACCCGCAGCTGCATTATCAAAGGTTGCGGCCATGAGCGCCTTGGCGGAAGTAAGTGCGCCTCTGGATGCGGCTGACCTGACCTCTGTACCCCGTTGACGCACCACTGAGCCGGACAATCCCGACACAATCCCGACACTTTGGTGCTGTCATATACCGTAGCGGACAGATCAAACTCGAACCCGTCCGGTGTAATGCCATTGGACAGCGAGAGATCCAGTCGCTGTGATACCTGATTGAATGCCTTTTGTCCGAAAAGCGTTGTCCCAGCAGGCAAAGTCTTTGTCTTGCCGGAAACGTCCTCATCAATAATCACTTCGACCTGCCCGTTGTCCGCGTTGGTAACACTGAACCATGTGCCGATAACAATACCAAACGTTCTGGATTTCTGAGAGTAGACCTGCGAATGTGTTGTTGATTCCGTATCGATGCGGGGCGGAGGTATATAAATATCAGGGTCAACAGGCAACCGTTTACGTTGTTGCTTCGTAGTAGCAGCCGGCATTGAGCCGTCGGCATTCCTTTTCTTGACTCGGTACTTTGTCACTTGCGGCGTAGCCGAGGAAACAGCGCTGGCGCTTTCCGCCGGCGCCGTAGCCGGGGGGGGGTCTCCAGCTTTGACGGCGATATTAGAGCGTTCCGAATGCAGTTCGCGAACAGGCGGTTGGCGTTTAACCGGCACGGTTAAACCACCGGATACTTTCGACCGGGTGTTACGTCGCTCATGCTCTGCTTCGGATGGCGCGAGGAGCTGGCGTAACCCATCTTCATCAATAGTATCAGCCGACACAACGGCGGGCATCAGTAGGGCAATGACAAGCAGGATTACCATGTCAGATTAATGGCCCCACGGTCAGTATTGACGCTGAGTGTTAATTTTTCAGACTCGACAATTGACCGGTTACGCGTCGTGAGCGAACAACGCACCTTCGAGTCAGCCTTTAGTGGCTTATTGCATTTTAACGCGCCATTTGTGACACGGCTGCCATCTTCATCGGAGCGGCTGGTAACGTTGGCCGTATTAATCGAAATCTGGTTGGCGCTGCGATTTGTCAGTTCGAATACCAGAATCGCAAAAGACGAATAGATTCTCCATTCATCGACGTAGATCTCGACAGGGATGTTGTTTTGCAATGTCACGTCCTCTGCCGTTTTCACGCGTACGGTGCTGGGATGCGAAAACGCCAGATCGGCCACCAGATTCAACGCTTTCGCCTCGACTCGATCATCCAACGAGGCGATACGGGTCTGGTAATCCTGGTCAAGCTGAGCAGTCCGCCGTTTTACGGCCTCTGTAATCAGGTACTCGCGTTGCTCCGCTGATAAATTGAATATCACCTCTGCCAAATTCTTTGATACGCGGGATGTGGTACGTAATTCAATGGCAACCCTGTAGCCACCCACCGTAATGAATAACAGACCGCGATAGTTGGGAGATTGTCCGCCCGCCTTTGGCGTATTTGCTGTCACCAGGATGGTGTTTTGCCCTTCTTTATGCTCCGCAGTAAAGCCGGTCTTGTTGGTGTTATTGATCTCAAGCACCGGCTCCATGCCATCCAGTACGAAGGGGAAAACCAGCTGGGTGCCATAGTCCGGAACGATATCAAGCGTCAGGCGCGTAAACTCTTCGAGTGGCACGCGTTTGCTTGTCGGTTTTGCATAAACCGGAGGGAGCCATAACACGTTACATATCACGAATATCAATAATCTTGATGCCATGGGCATAATCCTGTGTGCGTGGCACAATCCGTACCGTCAATTCAACGTAGTAAGAATTACTCACGTCATCGCCAATACGGACATCTCCCCGGAGTTCGATTGCCGCTGTGTCTTTACGACGCCAGGCTACGCGGGCACGTTTCTCTGGATCACGCGCAAAGGTAATGCGCGAGGTAACATCGGCTTTTTCGATCTGCCGCAGCTGGTTGGTCGTTTTATATTGGGAGACAGTGCGTTCACGCAGTTCGTCTCCCATCATTGACAAGGCGACCGCCGCATCCTCGTAGATCGTGGATGAATTCGCAGACAGGTGGTGTAGCAGAAAATATTTCGCGCCCGATATTAATTCCGTATCCATGCGGCTCAGTGGATCAACGTAATCGATCTTGCCCAGGAGCCGACCTTCCTGATCCATCGTCAAGACAGGAATGGGCTGGCCAGCTTTCACAAGAATAAAAGCTCCGGTATACAGGGCAAGCAAAAAGAACAGCACCCAGCCGAGCAACGCATAACGCCTCAACATCAACACCAATGATCCTGCAGCGCCCTGTTTATTGATCAGCGCTTTTGCTTCTGCTCGACTCATGATCGTGTCTTCTGCTGCTGGTGGATAATCGCGCCACGGCGCGCCTGTTGAGCGGAACTACGCCGCGATGGCGGTGCTGTTGTACTGTCAGCGCTCGTTGCTTCGGGCACCGTCGCGCCAGGTGTGACGTCCGGTGACCCCGCCTGTACTGCTTCTAGCGCGCTGGCGGCCGTCACCACATTAGGCCGTGAACTGTCAGAGGGGGTTGTACTCCCGCCAGACGGAGAATTGCCACCAGGGCGTGGCGTCGGCTGGACAGGCGCAGGGCCTGACGATCCGCCCATCGCATTACGTACGGCATTCAGCGCAGCACCACCGCCAGCAGCAGCCCCTTTACTCAATGCAGAACCGGCAGCCTTGGCCGGCGCTTTAACGGCTCTATCAACCATGGCTTTCGTAACAGCCGCAGTGGTCGCCATTGCGCCGCCGATAAACGGCGTAACCAGGCCGGCAATGCTACCGCTGTTGGAGATCAGCGCTTGCGTGACAAAAGGGGCAGCGATGATCGTTACCGCCATCACAATATTCATCACCGTGAACACCAGGTAAACACCGGCCGCATCGGTATTAGTCGCACCGGTGCCCCCGACATCCAGTTGGATTTGTGAGGTCATGCCTATCAGAAGATACATGAACAACGATTCGATGATGGGCCAGGTCAAGATCGTCGCAGTGAACACGCCCCAACCTTTCAGTACACTCAATTTCTGCGACACGGCCATCGGTATCGCAATAGTGCCAAAGATCAGCGCAACGGAATAACCAATCGCCTGCGCAATCTGAAAGAACAATTGTATGGATATCAGCAGAACAAAGGAAACGAAAAACAGCACAAAAGAAATCGCGCGCGGAACGTTGCCGGCCAAGTCTCCAAGCAGTTCAAACGTACCCATCTTGTCACGCGCCGCATCCTGACGCTCGTCGATCTGCTGAAGGACTTGACCCAGTTCGCTCAGCGCGCGCCCAATTGAACCATTACTTCGACTCCAGCTGTATAGCACATTAAAGAAGTCGATAATCAACCCGGCCAGTACAAAGTACAGCGCCAATACAGAACCCCAAATCAACAGGCTTTTGATCAATGCCGCGTACCGGCCATTCCCTTCGAGCGAGTCGAGACTGCTGTTGGCTAATCGGATGATAACGGCAATGATCAATAATGAGCCACTTAACGTGGTCAGATAGGACAACGCAATCTGATACGCCCCCTCATAGATATAGGTGGGCGAAAACGCCTCAAGAAAGTGCTGTAGCGTCGAAAGTACACCACCCACTAGCGTTTACCCATTTCTGAGTAGATTCGGCCGGCGTCCTGGGTGAATGAAACTTCCTCCGACCGTGAGGCCTTCTTGACGGCATCTGCTCGATTACGCGCCTCTTGGGAAGACAGCGCCGCCCGGGCCAACACGGCGGTATTCTCTGCGGTAATCCGTGACGAATCTCTGGCACTCAGGTCGGTGGTGGCTTTCCGTAGGTTTTTGCTCGTTTGTTTGGACAGTTGGATCAGGGTTCGTTGTTGTTTTAGCAGATCCATCGCGTAGCGCAGTCGTTGTCGCGTTTCAGAATCTTTCGCGCTTGCGATCAGACCGCTCATATAGGTAATTTGCTGCCTAATCTTGTTTAAATCCTGCAACGTCGTTAGACCGTCCAGCATCCAGCCCTTTTCGCGCATTAGTCCGACCAATTTAGTATTGAGAATACGGTCGACGCTGGTCACATCGCCTTGCGACAAATCGTAGAGGTCAACACCGACGTCATACGCCTTGCTAACGACCTTCAATTGTTCTTTCATTGAGTTGTATATTTGTGTCAATTGCAGCACCATTTTCGATTCGGACGCACCGAAAATATCAGCCTGTGTGACAGCAGGTAACGACAGTAATACGAGTAACATGCCTTTATGCAGCTTCATGGCGTTTCTCCTGGTGCGCTTTCAGTAATCGTAACCGTTCGAAAGGGTCTTTTGTTTGCGTACTGATGGCCGCTTTAGCATCCAGATCGGATTTATCCGACGAGGCCAATAACAGCAGGTCTTCGGGAAAAGTCAGATGTAGGTCTTGATACTCATCGCCGAGCCGCTGTATGGCTGGCCGGTATGGCTGTCCGCGTGGATCCGCGTAACGCTTCCAGTAATCAACAATCGCGGCTGGCATATGGGTGCGTTCGGCAATCACGTCCCAATCCGATTGCCGGTAGAGAAAGGTCTGCCAGGGACATTGATTGATCACCGAGCGTTCAATTGCGTCGATTTCTTCGGTTTCCTGCGTCACCAGGTCGAGGCTTCCACCATCTTTGCGGCCCATGCGCGCAAGACCGGTAATCAACGGCTTGATCACGTCCGGTGCGACGCGCACATATTCATGCATTTCGTCGAGCAATACGCGGCTACGGTTGGGACTGGTGAATGCGCGTTGCGTAAACGCCAGCGACAGAAACACCAGATAGAACTTTAACAAGCGTTTC
>QIGP01000376.1 GCA_003228965.1 Gammaproteobacteria bacterium | reverse complement strand
AACCGCCCCACGTGGGTTCGAATCCCACCCTCTCCGCCAGATATCGCGGGCAAGAGCCGGGTTTGGTTTAACGCTTTGCTAATGAAAATCTGAGTAAAATCAGAATAGTAGGCCTAGTAAATACAATGCATATAAGCGTTACCCGCCAAGTTACAGTAGTGTCCGGTTTTGCCGCACTGCGCCTGCGCATTAATGGGCGGTCGGTCGCCTGTCAGAAGGAGGGCGCATGATTGTTGAGGCATTCGAATGGCACTCTTCGGCGCTCACCAACCCGGGCCTGGTTCGCAAGGTCAATGAAGACGCCTTTTTGGATGCCCCACACCTTGGGTTGTGGGTTGTTGCCGACGGCATGGGTGGACACCAGGCGGGCGACTACGCCAGTCGTTTGATTGTCGAAGAACTCAATCAAGTCGAAAGTGACTCCGAGCCCGATGTCTTTTTGTCGACTGTAGAGAACCGGCTGCAAGAAGTAAACACGGCTCTTTATGAAAAAGCTCAGAGTTCGTCTAGTACCATTGGCAGTACGGTCGTAGCGCTGTTAGCGTTTCGACGCTACTGCCTGTGTTTGTGGGCGGGCGACAGCCGAGTCTATCGATTGCGAGACGGCGAAGTTGAACAGATTACCCGCGACCACAGTCAGGTCGAAGAGCTTATCGCGCTTGGGGAGATACCGCGGGAAGACGCGGAGAGCCACCCAATGGCCAATGTCATTACGCGCGCAGTAGGTGGGTCCAACTCGTTAAATCTCGATGCCAATTTACAACCGCTGCGCCATCGTGACCGCATAATGCTGTGCAGTGACGGCCTGTATAAAGACATCAGTAACGAAGAAATACTCGACGGCATGAATCAAAGCGACCCCGACCGAGCGTGCAAACGCCTGGTAGAGCTTGCGCTTCGTGGCGGTGGCGGCGACAACATTTCGGTAGCCGTTATCGATTTCCTGTCAATCGACCCTGCTTCGTAAGCCTGGCTACGCTATGGCGGATAAAAAACTATATCGAGTCTCTTTTGCCTCGCAGGGTAAAACCTACGAAATGTATGCGCGTGTTGTCGAGCACGGTTCGATGTTTGGTTTTGTCATGATCGAGGAACTCGTTTTCGGCGAGCGCTCAATGCTTGTGATCGACCCGTCCGAAGAAAAGATTAAATCTGAATTTGAAAACGTCAAGAGAAGCTACATTCCCTTGCACGCCATTATAAGAATTGACGAAGTCGACAAGACCGGCGTGAGCAAAATCACGCAAGGCAAAGGCGACAATGTGTCCCATTTTCCCGTTCCGCTTTACACACCGGGCACAGACAAGAGTGACTGAACGTCAACGAGGGCACTAAGACATGCGCTTCGCGTATTTAGGCAGTGGTAGCAAAGGCAACGCCTGTATTATTCAGGCGGACCAAACAAGGGTCATGCTGGACTGCGGGTTTTCAATCAAAGAAACGGTGCGCAGGCTTGCTCGCCTTGATCTGACGCCTAACGATCTCTCAGCCCTGATTGTCACACACGAACACTCTGACCACATTGCAGGCGTTGGCGGAATGGCCAGAAAATTTGACCTGCCCGTCTATATGACTCCGGGTACCTTTGCTACTAATAAGGCAGGGGAGCTGCCGCATCTTAATTTGGTTAGCAGCCACAACGCGTTTCGGTTGGGTGACCTGGAAATTCAACCAGTGCCTGTACCGCACGACGCGAAAGAGCCGTGTCAGTACGTGTTCTCTCACAATGGTTTACGCTTGGGTATTCTCACCGACGTCGGGCACGTGACGCCCCATATTCAGCACCACTACGCGCGGTGTGACGCGTTGGTTGTAGAATGCAATCACGACGTTGCCATGTTACGTACAGGGCCCTACCCACAGCGCCTCAAGCAGCGAGTCGGTGGCGACTACGGGCATCTGAACAACCAGCAGGCCGCAGCCCTGCTCAGTCAGGTTGATTTTAACCGACTAAAAATGGTCATGGCCGTGCATATTAGCGACAAGAACAACAGTAAGAATCTCGTACAATCAGCGCTGAGTGAAGCACTGAAAGAGCACCAGCCCCACGTGCAGCTAGCCGACCAACAAGAAGGTACGCCGTGGTGGTGTTTGCGAACTCAATCGGCGCCAGGTGCTTTGGCACTTTAAGGTTTGGCGCGCTTTAGTTTGATATCTAGAACCACGAATCAGGAACGGCGCCCCACGGCGCGGAGCACAGCATGTTAACCATACACGGCGCCCCCGGGCTTTCGGCTTTTCGCCTCGACAAACTCAATCAGCAACTTGATAAACTAATTGCCGGTACAAGTGTTGAATCTTCCCGGTTTGTACATTTCGTTGATACTACAGAAGCGTTGTCGGAGTTTGAGTTGGAAGTGCTGCACCGATTATTAACGTACGGTGAGCGTGTTCAGAGCACCGGTCAGTCAAGTGAGGCGGCGACGCTTACAGTGTTGCCACGCATTGGCACCGTGTCGCCGTGGTCAAGCAAGGCGACCGACATCGCGATTAATTGTGGCCTTGATAAAGTGACACGAATGGAACGCGGGCTGGAATACGTACTGCGTGGCCCCAAGCTTGATTCAACGTCCTTTAAAAAACTGGCCACCGTCTTGCACGACCGCATGACCGAGACAGTTGTATTTCAGGAGATACAGTCCTATAACCTGTTTGGAACAGCAGAGCCTGCCCCGTTAGTCACTGTGCCTCTCATTGCACAAGGCGTAGTTGCGCTCGAACGCGCTAACCGGGAACTGGGTTTGGCGCTGTCCAAAGACGAAGTAGAATATCTCGAACATCATTTTAACAAAATGCAGCGCGACCCAACTGACGTCGAACTGATGATGTTTGCACAGGCTAATTCGGAACACTGTCGACACAAGATTTTTAATGCCGACTGGAAAATTAACGGCGTGCCGCAAGTCAAAACACTGTTTCAGATGATTCGAAACACGTATGAAAAGTCGCCGGGTGGTGTGTTGTCTGCCTACACCGACAACGCGGCAGTAATGAGCGGAAGTCGCGGCAAACGCTTTTTTGCGGAATCTGATTCACGTACGTACAAAGCGGTCGACGAAGACATTCATATTCTGATGAAAGTCGAAACTCACAATCACCCAACCGCGATTTCCCCTTTTCCTGGTGCAGCAACCGGTAACGGTGGAGAAATTCGCGACGAAGGTGCTACAGGTCGCGGCGGCAAGCCCAAAGCGGGGCTTACAGGATATTCGGTCTCGCATTTGCGTATTCCTGACCATAGGCTTCCGTGGGAAGGGCCCGAGAATAAATCCGACCGCATTGCGTCGCCATTGCAAATTATGCTCGAAGGTCCGATTGGAGGTGCTGCGTTTAACAACGAGTTTGGGCGCCCAAACCTGACTGGATATTTTCGCACTCAAGAGCAAAACGACGGCGATGACACGACCCGGGGTTATCACAAGCCCATCATGATCGCTGGCGGGCTCGGCAATGTGCGTGCCAACGACGTGCTCAAACTTGATATTCCACCTGGTTCCAACGTCGTGGTCATTGGTGGCCCTGCCATGCTCATTGGCCTTGGAGGCGGTGCTGCCTCTTCGATGAGTTCCGGACAAAGTGAAGAGAATCTCGATTTCGCGTCTGTGCAACGGGGCAACCCGGAAATGGAGCGGCGTGCCCAGGAAGTGATCGATCGCTGTTGGGAAATGGGCGACGACAATCCCATTTTGCTTGTGCACGACGTAGGGGCGGGCGGGCTTTCCAACGCGGTGCCGGAGAGTATTGATCACAGTGGTCTGGGTGGCATTCTCGATTTACGCGAGATTCCCAATCTTGACCCCGGCATGTCGCCAATGGAAATTTGGTGTAACGAGTCGCAAGAACGGTACGTGTTAATTATTGCCCCTGAAAACCAACAGGCCTTCGATGCTCTTTGTGAGCGCGAACGTTGTCCCGCTGTACTTCTTGGAACAACAACGAAGGAACGGCAGCTTGTATTGAACGATCCGAAATTTGGTAACGCGCCTGTAGATTTACCAATGGAAGTGCTGCTTGGGAAGACGCCTCAAACGTCCCGCGATACTACCTGTAGTCCAAAACAGCGTGGCGCATTAAACAGTGGCTCGATCACGCTTGTCGACGCTATTGAGCGAGTCTTGTCACTTCCAGCAGTGGCCGACAAGTCTTTCCTGATTACCATTGGCGATCGCTCGGTCGGCGGCTTATGTAGTCGCGATCAGATGGTCGGACCCTGGCAGGTTCCTGTCGCCGATGTCGCTGTTACGTGCGCCGACTTTGACGGATACGCGGGTGAGGCCATGGCGATGGGTGAGCGAACACCGATAGCCGCATTAAATCCGGCTGCATCCGGCCGCATGGCTGTAGTTGAAACGATTACCAACATGATGGCCGCCGACATCGAGGCCATTAGCGACATTTGTTTGTCAGCGAACTGGATGGCCGCTGCCAATCACG
>QIGP01000363.1 GCA_003228965.1 Gammaproteobacteria bacterium | reverse complement strand
TTGCCGATGGCCTGTTCGGCATCCGCAATTTCGCGTTGAACGTTAACGATGAACTACGCGGAAGTACGTTCACAGTCCCTGATATTGACCTCGATGTATCTGTAGTTGAGACCATCTTGAGTGTGACAGGTGAGCTTGAATTTAAACGCCGGGGACCGCGCGTTGAGTTTTCTCTGGGCGCCGATGGCCGCGCCGACCAGCCCGATCAAGTAGTGTGGACGGGTTTTGTTGCCGGAGAAGGAATAGACTGGCTTAACGTTGTAGGCGTGCTGCCTCAAAGAATTCAGTGGAGCACTGAAGAGCCCTTCGATTTATCAGTGTGGTTGCGAGCGGTCGGCACACAGCCACGCGAGGTAAACGTCACTTTGGATTTTCGCGATATTCAAATGGGAGACAAGGAGCATAACGTTGCGCGCATAGCCGGACAGTTTTCGTGGATAGGGAGTGACGATAACTGGCAGTTGTCTGGCGAGAACGTCGATGTTTCATCTTCGGACGAGTCTTTGGCCGGGGTTTTACGGTTAGGCATGAGCACCTCTGGCGACGCGGTTACAGATGCCGATGAGAACGGCGACGCAAAGACGGAGCCCTTTCCCAGGAAAATTCGATACACGTTTGCTGCAACCGAGCTCAACCTTGAAGAGTTAGCATGGCTTGCCGCACCCATTAATGAGAGCGTTAGCACGCTTATTGAAGAATACGCGCCCAAAGGTCAAATTCGCGAACTTGATGGTTTCGCCGAGATAAAGAACGAAACTCTGGCGGACTTCGGTTTGACGGCGACCTTGAACGGCTTTGGAGTCAAAGGCGCACAGGGCCGTCCAGGCATAGAGGGTGTTGATGCAAGAGTGTTCGGTGGGCGTGAAGCTGGTGGAGTTGAGTTGACCCGCGCCCAACGCTTGTCAATGCCTGGAATCCTGCGCAGTGATGTATTGATTGATTCGCTTGAGGCAACTGTAGCGTGGACACACAAAGGTAACGCTGCTCACATCACCCTAAGCGAACTTCGTTTGAACGCAGACGATATCGCCGTTGGTGGCGGGTTAATGCTTGCGCGTAACACGCCAGATTCCGAGTGGCTGGGGGATTTTGACCTAACCGTAGACCGGCTCAACCTGGCTAATGCGTACAAATATTATCCGGTGAACAAGCTCCCTGGAGAATTGTTGAACTGGCTGGACAATGCACTCACGGCCGGTACGGGCACCGAGGGAACCTTCAAGTTAAAGGGGCCTGTTAAAAAGTTTCCGTTTGTAAATCCGAACGACGGAGACTTTTTTGCATCGATTAAACTTAACGACGCAACGTTTCACTACGCCAATGACTGGCCTGACGCAACGGATCTTACTGCGGTTGTTGAGTTTGAAAGAAACAGTCTTAGAGGCCGAGTGCAACGAGCGCAGTTACTCTCGCTGCCGATACAGGATGCACAGGTGACGATTGAAGATCTCAAGAGTTCCATTGTTTTTATTGAAGGCTCTGTCGTTTCAAAGCTCGACGAAATGCGTTCGTTTCTTGACGCGACACCCATTGTTAAGAGCTGGGGCCCGAGCTGGCCCGACGCTCAGTTTTACGGCAGTGGAACGGCTCAGCTTAGTCTGACAATCCCAACCAGGCAGCTCGATAAAACAGAATTTGACGTGGCTCTTCAGTTTAACGAATCGCGCTTTCAGTTCAGGGACTGGCGACAAGCCGTTACTGAGCTCCAGGGAGGAATACGCGCGATGCGCGGCGGAATAAGCGGTTCCGGAATTCAAGGGCGTTTTCTTGGTGAGCCCGTTGAAATTGCCGTGGCCCCGTCTCTCATTGCAGGCTACGCGTCAGATGTTTCTCTTAAGGGCGTAGCGGTTCCTTCGTCTCTTGCTCGACACCTCAACGAGTCTCTAGCCGATCATTTAAGTGGTGCAACCCGATGGACTGCGAATCTTTCGTTACCCAAAGTAGATTCACAGGCTCCGCTACAAGTGCGCGTGCGATCACCGTTACAAGGTATGGCGATCACACTTCCGGAGCCGCTGGCAAAGTCGGCTCCGAAGACACGCTTTACCGACGCCCTGTTGACCGTGGTCGATGAGAGTTTAGTGGCACTAAGTGTCGACTATGGAGACGACACAAACGTCATGGCGCAAGTCAGAAGGAGTGCAGACGGTTACTGGACGGTTCCTCGAGGTGAGTTACGTTTCGGTGGAGGAGCTGCATCGTTACCCGATGAGGATATTGTGCGTGTGATGGGTTCAGTTTCGACGCTGGATATGTCGCAGATCGTTGAATTTGCCGAGCGTAATACGGCGCAGCGACCCTGGATCGATTTCAACAAAGCCGACCTGGCTGTCACCAGGCTTGAAGGCCTGAATCAGGACTTTGGAGCAACGGCCGTTGAGATGGTCCACAATGAGCATGGGTTTGATTTAAGTTTTGTGGGTGAGCGTTTAAGCGGTGAGCTTCAGGTGCCTACGGACATTACTCCAGACACACCCATAGTTGGGCAGTTCGAAAAGCTGTACTGGTCGAGTACGGACAACGACGATCCCGTTGATCCAAGTGACGCGCCTTCAATACGCGCATTAGTCGATGACTTTCAGTACAACGAATACAACCTGGGCGCTTTGGTAGTGCATATTGAAGCGCGAGAAAATCTGGTGGCGGTACGTGAATTCACGACCACTACGCCCGACTTCAACACTCGTACTACAGGGTCCTGGCTGTTTGGTGAGAATTCATCAACCACGTACCTGGTTAGCGAGTTTAAATCGAGCAACATGAAGAACACGTTGAGTACGCTCGGCCAGGCCGAGTTCGTGGACGCGAATGACGCTACGGCTCGTCTTGAAATGTCCTGGCCAAATGGTTGGACTCCAGACTATCTGCGCACCATGGAAGGTGAGTTAAGCGTCGCTATTGGACAGGGCAAGCTGGTCTCGGTTGATCCCGGTGCCGGAAGGGTGTTCGGATTACTTAGTATCGGCGCGCTACCGCGCCGATTGAATCTCGACTTTCGTGACGTGTTTGATTCTGGTTTTGGTTTTGATTCGATCACAGGCGACTTCGCCATTCAAGAAGGCAACGCGGTTACTGACAATCTCGCACTTAGCGGCCCCGCAGCCAATGTGGTTATTGTGGGTCGAACTGGATTGATGGATAAAGACTACGATCAAACGGCGCTTGTCTACGCGAACTTTGGTTCTTCACTCCCCCTGGCAGGTGCCATTGCAGGCGGTCCTGCCATTGGCGCGGCGCTATTGGTGGTTACCGAGATATTCAAAAAGCCACTGCAGAATATGGGTAAGGTAAGTTATTCGATTACGGGGCCCTGGGACGAGCCTGTGGTCGCTCGTACCGGCTCGGCACGACCCGTGGCGACGGACAGTAAACCTGCAGAGGCGACTTCTGAGTCCCAAGATGACGCCACAGCGGACGATGCTATTCAAAGCGGGGATGAGGACGTGTCTGTGGAGCCCTCAACTGAATCACCAGACCCTGGCGTAATTCAGCGCTAACCGGGACTCGGCGGCCCGCAAACGTACGGTGTATTGTTAGGCAGTAGTCCTGCCAAGTGCGGTACAATTTCCAACTTGGTAGTCGACGAAAAAGGGCGCACAAGCGCTTGTCTTCTGTCTTGGTCCGCTCGCCTGGTTTGACTAAACCGGTGTCGAGATTTAGCTTGTCCTTCAATGCTGCCCAGGCAGCAAAGGAACATACGTGTCAGCAATTTCAATGCCTTCTTACGACGCCATTACCCGCAAAGTCGAGAACGACCTTTTGGGCGGCGCTGGTCTAATTCTCGACGACGTGGAGCGCACTCTGGCGTCAGCTATGGGTCCGGGCATCGATGATGCAGACGTGTATTTTCAACACATCATTAACGAGTCGTGGACTTTGGAAGACGGACGCGTTAAAGATGCGAGTCAGTCTATAGAGCAGGGGGTTGGTGTTCGCGCCATTAGTGGCGAAAAAACAGGCTTTGCCTATGCCGATGAATTAATGCTTCCTGCGTTAAAAGAGGCCTCCGTGGCTGCACGCGCTATTGCACGCAGCGGCAACCAGGGAAGGGTACAGGCGTGGAAGCGTTCGACTAGCTCACCGCTTTACGTTACGGACAACCCGTTAAAAGGAATGGATGACAACGCCAAGATCGCCATGCTGGAGCGTGTCGACAAAGCTGTCAGAGAGATGGACAGTCGCGTGTCCGAAGTTGTTGTGTCCATGTCTGGCGTGCACGAACTCATGCTCGTCGCGGCAGCCGACGGAACTCTGGCTTCCGATATTCGTCCGTTGGTAAGAATGAATGTATCGGTCATCGTGTCAAACGACGGTCGTCGGGAGCAAGGCTACTCAGGCTGCGGTGGCCGCTATGGTTTCGAGCAATTTGCCGATGGTGAGCGTGCCATCGCGCTGGGTCGCGACGCCGTCGATCAAGCACTGATTAATTTAGATGCCTCTCCGGCGCCTGCAGGCC
>QIGP01000237.1 GCA_003228965.1 Gammaproteobacteria bacterium | reverse complement strand
CGCGTGATGCCCTAAAAGTAGTGGTAGATACTCCCGATACGTGATTACTTGCATTTGTGCACCTACCAGTCGCCTCGCCCGCTGATAAATCTCGGCGCCGTTAAATTGCGGATTCGAACCTGCAGTTTCGTGGCAAGCCGATTGTGTTCTCGAACAAATAGTGTCTGCATCGCGGTCAATGCGGCTTGCTCGTTGGCACGAACATCGCCTGCGACGAAAAGTTCGGCACTATCGCCGCCGGTGTTGGCGAGGCCCATGAGGTTATAGGGCAGGAGATTGACGAATTAGGAAGCGTGTACCTTAAGCGTCTGACCAATGTCGTTCATGATGAGGCGCAGCTTGTCGTAATCGGGATGTCTCACCCTCAGCCAGGCATTGGCCATGTAGCCGGCCTCTACCGGTTGCGTTGGCGTGCCAGGGTCTGGTAGTCGCGAGGCAACGATGTAGTCGCCATATCGTTCCTGAATGACTTGCACGCCTGAGTAGCCCTGGATATGGCCGTCACCATCGGGTCTCAAAGCGATCATTCCGGCGGAATACTTGCGCGAAGGCTGCGTATGGATTTTCTCATGAGACAGTGCGTGAGCCCATTCAAAATACAGATCAAACTCGTTGGCTGCGTTGTACACGTCCCACTGACCAACGCCTGGTGGACGACAGCCAATCTCGGAAAACTTCAATCCTTTCGGTCCGTAAAACCATTCCATGTGCGTGGCCGAGGTTTCAATGTTGAGCGCTTTGATAACTTGACGGGCCATATCCCGCACTTTTACGTAGCCTGGCTCATCGAGCCTGTTGGTCGTGATCATTTGCGGTGAAATCCAGCGTTCTCGCATGGCTTCTAATACATTGGGGTAATAGTGAGTAACGAATTCGTGGTGCACTTCGCCGTTGATGGTCAGCGTGTCAATAAAGCCCTCGTGACCTTCAATGAATTCTTCAATGGCCATGGCGTGACCGTCAGCGATTCCGGACTCCACGATAATTCGTTCAAGTTCTTTGTCATTTGACACTTTATACGTGCCTGAAGCGCCTGCCCCGTCGGGTGGCTTAATGATCAGAGGGTAACCAACCGACGCCGCAAATTGTCGTGCATCGTCAGCGGACTTGGCTCGGGTTGACTGGGCGCAGGAGATCCCGGCTTTACGCAGCACTTCTTTCATGGCGGGTTTATCGCGACACAGATAAGCCGTTTCCACCGACGTGCCTGGAATGCCTGTAGCTTCTCTTACTTTGGCAACTGGCATGATGTGCGCTTCGACGGTGGCTTCAATGCGATCGACCCACAGCTTGCTCTGAATATATTTGACGGCCTTTAGCAGTGAAGGCTCGTGCACAACAGACTTAACTTGCACGTACTCAAACAACCAGTGCGTCACTTCGTGATCGAGATATTCCTGCGGCCGCTCACCGATACCAATTACGCGGGCGCCAGCCGCGTGCAGCGCACGGACAAATTCGCGTTGGTTGCTCGGGAACGAAGGCTCAATAAAGATAATGTTCATACGTTTACCAGTTGACGAAATAACTTTACGTATTCTTCCCCTTGCTGTTGCCAGGAAAAGTCCTTGGTCATGCCGTTACGCACGATTTTTTTCCACAGTTTCTGATCGTCGTACAAATCGAGCGCGTGGGAAATGGCCCAATTGAGTCCGGCATTGTCGTAGTGCTGGAACAATACACCGGTACCCGTTGCGTTCGTTGGATCTATCCTTTCTACAGAGTCGGCCAGCCCCCCGGTTTCCCGGACGATGGGTACGGTTCCATACTTGAGACTATACATCTGATTGAGCCCGCAAGGCTCGTAAGCCGAGGGCATCAGAAACATATCGGAGCCGGCTTCAATCCAATGAGACAGGCGATGGTTGTAGCCGCGGTAAAAACTCACCCGATGTGGTGCTGCGTTGTGCAGGGTTTGGAAAAACTGCTCATAGCGCGGTTCGCCGCTGCCCAGAACGGCGAGCGAAAATTGACGCTTAGACAGCAGGTCGGGTAGCACTTGCTCCATCAGGTCGATGCCTTTTTGCCCAACCAGTCGGGTAACAATACCGATTAGTGGTGAATGTTCTTCTACCGACAGCCCCATTTCCTGCATCAACGCCTGCTTGCACCTGGCTTTCCCAATCATTCTTCCAGGGCTGAATTTCGCTGGAATGAGTGTGTCTGATTTCGGGTTCCATTCGGTATAGTCAACGCCATTTAGTATGCCGACCAACACATCGCTGCGCGCGCGCAGCACGTCGTCGAGCCCCATGCCATAGGTACTGCCCTGAATCTCTTTCGCATAGGTTGGGCTTACAGTAGTGAGCAAGTCGGCATAGAGTAATCCGGTTTTTAAGAAATTAATTCGTCCGGCATTCAGGTCGTCCTGATGCAAACGCTCGGCGTGGTGATCGAGGCTCAGGTCGTCAAGAATGTCGGAGCTGAAGACGCCCTGATAGCCTATGTTGTGAATGGTCATCACCGATCGTGTCTTCGAGAAGAGTTTGTCCCACGAATAGGATGTCTTGAGGTACAGCGGAATTAGTCCGGCGTGCCAATCGTGGCAATGGAAAATATCCGGGGCAAATTGCATGTGCTGGCACATTTCGATCGCAGCACGAGACAGTAGAAGGAATCGCAAGTGTTCGTCGTCGGCGTTCGTGTACAGGCCTGGTCGGTCGTACAGGGCTGGGCAGTGAAGCGAATAGACAAAAAAGCCCGACGGCAAAGTCAGTCTATTGATGCTATAACTAATTTGCCAGCCGCCTATTTTCAGTGACAGACCTTGCAATCCTGGCGCCGGTTCGATATCACAACCGTCTGTTACTAGCGTTGAGTACTGAGGCAAAATGACTCGTACGTCATGACCGGCTTCGTTAAGATAGGCCGCCAGAGCCGAGCAGACGTCGGCCAGTCCACCGGTTTTGGCCAGAGGCGCGAACTCAGAGGTGGCTATACAAATGTTTAATGGCCTGGCGATGGTCTACTCCGATGTATAGTCGTGGGCAGTGACTGAGAGTCTACAACATGCCACAATTTCATTTCTGAAAAAAAGAAAAGGGTGCTGCCTGACATGAATGTTCTGATTATTTCTCCAGGCTACCCGGCGGACATGCCCGAATTCACGCGAGGCCTTGCACAGAGCGGTGCAACCGTATTTGGCGTTGGCGATCAGTCGGTTGACCGTTTGCCCGAACAAGTGCGTCACAGCCTGTCTCGTTACGTGCAGGTTCGATCGCTGTGGGATGCTGAGGCGGTTATTCAGCAACTTAGGGAAAGCTTGCAAGGACTGTCGCTCGACCGCATAGAATGTTTGTGGGAGCCTGGCATTCTACTGGCGGCACAACTGCGCGAACACTTTGGTGTGCAAGGCATGAGCGTTGAGCATGCCAATTGGTTTCGAGACAAAGAAGCGATGAAAGTCGTGCTCGATTCGGCCGGTATCCGAACACCGAGGCACGAAGCCGTAGACAGCGCAGCGGGTTGCTGGGCGGCGGCTGAGAAAATTGGCTTTCCTCTCATTGTCAAGCCCATTGACGGAGCAGGTTCTGCCGATACCTATCGTATAGAGAATAGAGACGAATTACGCGACGTGATGCCAAGGCTCCGACACGTGCCGAGAGTCAGCGTTGAAGAGTTTATCGACGGTGAAGAATACACCTTTGACACTATTACCATTAACGGTGAAATCGCTTTCTATAGCATCGCGACGTACCGGCCACGCCCTTTAATCGCTCGCAGCAACGAATGGATTAGCCCGCAAGTTGTGTTGCTGCGCGACGTGGATGACCCTACCTTGGCCGACGGCGTACGCATGGGCTTCGACGTTATAAAGGCATTGCAGTTCGAAACCGGTTTTACGCATATGGAGTGGTACCGCAAGTCGGACGGCGAAGTTGTGTTTGGTGAAATTGGTGCGCGCCCACCGGGTGCACACCAGGTCGATCAAATGAAGTTTGCCTGCGACTTCGACGTGTTTCGGGCCTGGGGTCAGGCGGTTGCACAAGGGAAAATTTCCGAGCCGTGGCAGCGTCGCTATAACGTGGCGACTATTTACAAACGCGCTCAAGGCGTTGGGAAAATTACGGGGTTTGAAGGAGTGGATGTACTCCAGCAGCGTTTCGGCGAGCACGTGGTCTGGAACACGCTATTGCCACCTGGCACGCCGCGAAGAGACTGGCGTAAGACGCTCGTTTCCGACGGCTTTATCATGCTGCGCCATCCGGAGATACTGGAAACGCTGACTATGGCCGACGCATTCGCTTCCGAGCTGCACGTATTTGCGCAATAGACGCTGAATAAGCCCCGGGTCGCTCTAGCCTGCATTATTCATGAGTACGCTGGCATTGAGTACCTGGAACGGACATACGAGAATGAAAAGAACATGAACAATTTGACAGACTGGTACACACCGCTTGATGGTTTTTCGCTCACTATGGCGCGGCCATTTGCGCCGATCCCCCTTGAGCCATAGCTACGGCTATGGCCCGGCGGACGATCAGCACAACTGCCCACACCACAGCGGCGATAAATTCCATCAACTCATGAATAGTGCAGGCTAGGCCAATGTAGCCAGATATTTTGGCAGCATTTCGCGCCAGGTAATCCAGTCGTGGTGATAGTCCGCACCCCACGAGTCCACCCGGTTCGGTATGCCTTTGCTGCCCAACATGTTGGCAATGCGCCACGACTGGCCAATGTCTTCGTAGTCGCCTTCGCCGCTTGGCAAAAGAATAAACCGTCGCTTTAACACTTCAAGCTGCGGGCCTTCCAGATTGGGAAGGTAGTGCAGTGGCGACGAAAAATAAAAATCCGGGAAAAACTGGCCTTCCAGATATTTTGACAAATCGAACGTGCCGCTCATGGCAATGGCCAGCTTGTACGCGTCGGGATGCCGGCACAGCGTTGCGACCGCGTTAAATGCTCCAATTGAAGCACCTGCGGTAATGATTTCTATGTTTGTTGACTGGCAGTCGGCGCGAATGGCCGGTGTAACCTCGTGGTAAATCATGGCGTCAAACGCGTTCTGCAGTTTTGCACAGTACTCGGCAGAATGTTCGCCGCTGAACCAGGCTTTGCCTGCCAGACTGTCGGTTGAATAGACTTTAATTCGACCCGCATCAATTAACGGTTTCAGCACTGTAATGAGGTGAAAACGCTCAATTTCCTCAGCGTCGCCGCCAGCGGTAGGAAATAACAGCACGGGCGTACCAAAGTGACCCCAGCGAACCAGCTGCACTTCTTGCTCTAGTCGATTGGAATGCCAGCGAGTTATTTCTTTCATAGTTCTTCCGGTTTTTCGCCTTCAATTCGACGCCAGTCCTGAATACGTGACCAGAACAGTTCAGTAAATTCGTCGTGTTCGTGTTCGGGGAACAGCGATTCGACCTTTTGGCGTATGGCTGAGCGTACAGACTCACTGCCAAAGTACTCGTAGGCCACTTCGTCGAAATGGCTCAGATGTTTTTTACAAAAATCGCGGAAGTCGTCCAAATCAAATCGACGCCGCGCAATTTCAATATAGCCGTTCAGTTTTTCTTCATACGAAATGTCCTGATCGGCAATGTCAAAGTACTCGTGCCAGTTCAGATCGGTACTCATTTTTCGTTGGGTAGCCGCACAATAAATTGACCACCGCAGGTTGGCTTTTATTAGCCACGGGAAGTGGTAGTGCAGTGACGTGACCTGGGAGTCGGGGCAGGCATTGGCAAAGTCGATGGGACGCCAGATACCGTCGCTCAATAAAGACTCACACGAATTAAAGTCCCAGCCGAAGAAGGCGTTAATGACCATGGTGATGTCTTTGAGGCGCTGTGCCTGGCCTTCTTCGATGAAATCGGTCTCCATGCGATAGCGGTCGTGGAGCGGTGCGTCGGGGTCGTAGTTAACACATCGCCATTGCGGGCCAAGGCCAACACAGCGGACGAAACTGTCGAAAGGCACAACTCCTTTTTGCAAATGCATGAGTCTCTTGCCACTTGAATCGTAGGCTTTCTTAAGTTCATCTGCGTTGTTAATGCAGGTGACACCAACCCATGCGCCGCCGTCGTAGGGCTTGATGAACAGCGGGTAACCAATTTTCTCGCCAATTTCGTCAAGGTTGAACAGTTTGGCGTACTGTCGCAGCGTTGGCTCAAGGTCGGCAGAGTTCTCGTATTCTTTTGGCGGGATTAACCAGGTTTCAGGTACGGGTATGCCAAGGCGCATCATGGCAGCGTACGATGTGTGCTTTTCCATGGACTGCAAAGACCAGGGGTTGTTAAACACATAGAGGTCGTTGGTCAGGATGGCTTTCTTGATCCACTCACGCGAGGTGCCGTACCAGTGCGTAAGACGATCGATCACTACGTCGTAGCGGCAGGACTGAGTAAGACTAAACGGCTCGATGTGAACGCGATCAACCTCAAAGCACATAGTGTCTTGACCAACCTTGATGGATAGGTCGAGTTTGCGCAGTAGCTCTTCGTAACAGATGGGCCAGCAAATATCCGCGCCTAGCGAGAGTCCAATGTGTCGGGTCACATTTGCCATAGAGTTTTCCTTCTGCTGTTGCCGAGTTTGTATAGTAGCCCCGAAACCGGGTCGACGTCTTGTATAGCGTTAAAGTGTTACTCGTAGACTATCCACGCAGGTCCTGGAAAGACCCACGAAAGGCCAATTCGAAGGCGGTCGCGCCAGTTTTGCCAGTTGTGTGCATCGCGCGCTTCTTCGAAATGAACTTCTACGCCTTTCTGTTGCAGGTGGGGCACCAGTGAGCGGTTTTCATAGATTAACGACTCGTACATGCCACAGCTTATAAAAATGCGCTCTGCAGGCATCACGCTGTCGGCGCGAAACTCATTCATAAACTCGACGACAGGGTCGAATACCGGGCCGCGCTTGTGCCGGCCCAGGTCGCTAAAAGCGAAAGACCCGGACTGCAACAGCAGGTTGCCGAACAGGTTGGGAAAGCGCCACGCAGAGTGGAGTGAGGCAACGCCGCCAAAACTTGCGCCCATTAAACAGCGTGATTGAGGTTTATCGATGACCGGGAAATGTTCCTGCATGTAGGGCAGTAGGTCTTCGCCAATAAACTGCGCGTGCTGAATGTTGCCCGCGTACTCTTTGAGCCGGTCGGGAGACTGAGTCAGTGCGACGATCATCGGTGGTATGTCGAGACGGTTAATCAGATTGTCGAGCACGTTCTGAAAGTCGGCGTAGCGCAGGTAGTCAATACCATCGTGTACAACGAGTAGAGGGTACTGTCGATTTTTACGAAATGTCGCTGGTAAATACACCTGTATTTCGCGATGATGTCCAAATGCAGTGCTTGGTACTTGCAGAATGTGCAGCGATCCTGTTCGCGAATCGGGGTATTGCTGCGACCACTCGGGGTGTTCATATCCGGCGGCCTGGCACACAGAATTAGCGCCGAACGGATCCTGGGCGATAGCCGGATTTAACGGATCAAGAATCAGATCGCCACGACCGTTGTTGACTACCTCGAGCTTGTACTCAATGCGAGAGCCTTTCGGCAGCTCAATGGTGGCTGCCCACAGTTCACTGTCGTCAATCTGTTCGAAAGGTTGGGCAGTATCGAGACCGGATACCCAACAGCGAAGGTAAACAGCTTCGGCTTTACCACGGTAGACAAACGTAATGTCTGTGCCATCTACCGACGGAAACGTCATGGCGTCGATCGCGGCATCCAGTGTTGAAGGTACGCTTTTGGAGTGGGTTAGCAGTTCTTCCAGCATCGGATTCATGTTTTAACCCTTTCGATAGCGCCGGTTTCGGATGGGTAACGTACAGCCCGACTATCAACGAGTTTGCCACCTTCGAACAGGGCCATGGAACCGCTATTTAACATGTAACCGATTGCCGGCTCAAAGCGCCTACTCAAAGCACTCATGCGTAATGTATTGCCAGTGCGTAAGCGATTTTTTACATCGGGCATGACATAGGTATTGGATAGCAGCGCTAAACCTTCGTCGATGACTTCGGCGTCTCGAAACCCCTGGGGCATTCGATCGTGAAACAGAACTACAACATCGCCGAGCATCATGGCTCCGGCCGACCAGGCGACAATGTTTCTTCCAGCAAGCAACGATTTAAGTCTGAGCAGCCGTAGTCGGTTAATCAGGACCAGTAAATTTCCACCGGTAATAATCACCGTGTCGGCCGCAGCCAACTGCTCATGAACCGTTTTGGTATGCGCCGCCAACGCCGGGCTCGTGATTACATTAAACTCGCGATCGAATCGTGCGTGCGCTGCGTTCAATTGGCTTTTGTGGTGTAGATCTAGTGCACGTAATTGCTCTATCGCGTGATGCCGTTCTATTGCAAGAATGTCGGATGTGCCGGTCGCGCGTAGCGTTTGGCGCACAGCAATTTTATGTTGCTTCAGTCGCAGTCGATAGTGCTGTTGTAGCTCGGTGAGTATTTCCTGCCGATCCTGATAGGCGGCGTGTAGTTCAGGGTCTTTTGCAAAAACCGCTTCGCAGTGTTGGTATAAATTCAGATCGTCTACCGGCTGCCCAACTTCATCACGAATACTGTCGATATCGCCTTCAGCTGCCTGCCACGCGGCTGAAATAACCACTATTTTTCCACGATCTAATT
>QIGP01000166.1 GCA_003228965.1 Gammaproteobacteria bacterium | reverse complement strand
AAATTCTAGGTCGAGATGTTTCAATCCCAGACTTCTCTAGGCACCTCGGTGAGTTCGTCAAGATTGACAAAGGCCCCGCACTGATCAAGGTTGGCAAGAGCCGCAGCTACGAATATCGATTCGCTGAACCGTTATTGAGACCGTATGTGATTGTCCGTGGTGTACGAGACGGGCTAATAGACCGCCAATCTATTTCGACGTAACTTTCGTTTTTGCCCATCTGACCTGAGCTGCTTTTTTCGATATTTCTATGCGGCGAGCCTTTGAAAGTTTTTTTGCCCGCGCTATTCCGCCCTTCAGGCCACCCTTACGACCAAGGGCCACCGCTGCCGGGTCTTTGCCGGAGTCGTCTGGTTTTTCTTCCTTAGCTTGACCCGTAGACAGGTCTACGATGGATTTCGCAAGCTGATTGGTATCGCGAGGACGTTTTGGTTTTGTCATACGGTCGATTATAGCATGACCGCTCAAGCATAAGCCGTTTATAATTCTGTGACCGGTTTTCCCAAGTCCATTGCTTTTTGATCCCATCGGACTATATTTAGTATGAGTTCATTTCGTAACGTGAAGGTGAAGGAGATAGAAATGGCATTTTCTCAAGAGACGAAAGATGCGGCTCGGAAAAGGGCTGGGGGCAAATGTGAATGCACACGCAGTGGTTGTTCGCACCACACTGGGCGCTGCAATACTGCGCTAAATAATTGGCACGCACATCATAAAACTGCTATCAGTTCTGGCGGTGGCGACGGCCTTAGTAACTGTGAGGCGCTGTGTGTTCCGTGTCACCAGAACACTGGGTCTTACGGCGGCTGAGTACTTGCAGTAGCGCGTCGGTCCCTTGCCGAAGGGAGCCCGGAAAGATAACTACTTTTCCCATCGGGTCTCCGATGCCGGGTCGATCTACCTGAACATGCCCCAAGCCGCTAAGTGCTGGAGCCATCTCGTTAAACGCTAGCTCACTGATCTGCTGCCAGGTACCGAAGTAGAAGTACACAAAGGCGGCTGTTTCCTCGCTGCGTCCTTCGACGTAACCACCTTGGCAGCTCTCCACAGTTTGTAATCCGGGGAGAGCATTCATCTCTGAAATAAGGCCAGCGATTTCCTCGTCTACCTGAGCGCTGACTTTTACCCAGACCTGTTTGTGTGGCCAATTATTCAAACTGAGCCACTACCGAATAAACACAGCATACACTTAAACCATTGATAAACATATAGAAGATGTCGAGTTCTACATTGGTTATTCACCGATAGCGCTATGCAGAAGTCGTACGTGTATTTCGGTTCGACCCCTAATTTAAAACCTGAATTTGAACTGTGTGGGTGGCCGTAAGCTGAGATTTGGAGGGCTTTTTTCCGTAAATTTTAGTCGTTATCCTTGCAATATTGGACTTATCCTCCATAATTGCAAGGATGATAGAGCGCAGATTACATCATGAGCTACTCCAACAGCTAGCCCGATCGCCCGCTGTTGCGATGCTCGGCCCCCGGCAGGTCGGTAAGACCACCCTGGCCTTAGAGGTTGCGGCCACCAGTCCATCTATTTATCTGGATCTGGAATCGGAGGCTGATCGCAATAAGCTAACCGAGCCCGAACTGTACTTATCGACACGTCAGGACAAATTAGTAATTATTGACGAAGTCCATCGACTGCCCGGATTGTTCAGTCACCTACGTGGACTGATAGATAAGGCTCGTCGTAGTGGCAAGAAAAGTGGTCAGTATTTGCTACTGGGATCGGCCTCGCTGGATTTACTCAAACAATCCAGCGAAAGTCTTGCCGGAAGGATTGCTTATCTGGAGCTGGCCCCGTTTGATATTTGTGAAGTAGATGCCGCAGATCGTCTTTGGTTACGCGGTGGTTTCCCAGATAGTTATACCGCGCCGAGTGACAGCAACAGTGTTAACTGGCGGCGAAATTTTATTCGCAGTTATTTGGAGCGCGACATTCCACTATTTGGACCACGCATTCCGGCGGAAACTTTAAGACGTTTTTGGACGATGCTTGCACACGTGCAAGGTGGATTATTGAATTCCGCGTCTTTGGCCAGAGGTCTGGATGTGGACAACAAAACCATTACCCGCTACCTCGATCTCTTAGTAGACCTCTTATTAGTAAGACGTCTACCCGCCTGGCACGGAAACTCCGGTAAACGACTGACCAGATCTCCCAAAATAATGATCCGAGATTCCGGCCTTGTGCACACTCTGTCGAATATTGCTGACATGGAATCACTATTGTCGCACCCGACAGTAGGTTCAAGTTGGGAATGTTTTGCTATCGAAAATCTTTTACAAATCGCCCCACCACAAGTCCAGGCCAGTTTTTATCGCTCCTCCGGTGGCGCTGAAATCGATTTGGTCCTGGAAATTCCAGGTAAAGAAACCTGGGCCATTGAGATCAAGCGCAGCTTAAAGCCAAAAGTTCGAAAAGGTTTTCACAGCGCGTGTCTGGATATCAAACCTGATCGAAAAATACTGGTTTATCCCGGGAATGAAAGCTATCCGATGGGCAATGATGTTGAGGTAATTGGATTGAAACAGATTGCTAAGGAGGTACAGGCAATATGCGTTTCTTAACCGAGCCGCGAGCAGAAACACCCTTCGGCAATCTGGACGCATCTGCCCGACGTCTTTTCCGGGCAGTAAGAAGACCTACCAGATCTTCACCCTTTCTTCCGGCGGCAAATACAGCGCGTCGTCTTCGCTGACGTCAAACGCCTGGTAAAACTCCGGAACATTTCTAACCGCGCCATTGGCACGATACATGGCCGGCGAATGCGGGTCTGTGCCAATCATCAGGCGCAGCACTTCATCGCGATACTTGTTGCGCCATACTTGTGCGTAGCCGAGGAACACACGCTGCACACCCGTAAAGCCATCGATCACCGGCGCCTCTTTGTCCGCCAGCGACATTTTGTACGCCAACAAGCCGATGCTGATGCCGCCCAGGTCGCCGATGTTTTCGCCGATTGTGAATTCGCCGTTCACGCTTAAGTCGTCAAACGGCTTGAACTCGGAATATTGCGCAACGAGTTTGCCCGTGCGTTTTTCAAATTCTGCTCGGTCATTTGCGGTCCACCAGTCGCAAGCAATACCGTCCCCGTCAAAGCGGCTGCCGGAATCGTCGAAGCCGTGGCCGATCTCATGGCCGATAACCGCACCGATCGCGCCGTAGTTAATGGCGTCGTCGGCATCGAGATCAAAAAACGGCGGTTGCAGAATCGCGGCCGGGAATACGATCTCGTTGAGCGGTGGGTTGTAGTAGGCGTTCACCGTTTGCGGGTTCAGGCCCCATTCACTGCGGTCGACCGGTCCGCCGTGTCGGTCCAGCTGCCGCCGATACTCGGCCAGTGCCGCCCTTTCGATGTTGCCGTAGTAGTCGTTTGCATCCACTTCCAGTGCTGAGTAATCGCGCCATTCGTCCGGATAGCCGACTTTCGGCGTGAACTTGGACAGCTTATCGAGCGCCTCGGCTTTGGTCTCGTCAGACATCCACTCGAGCTCGTTGATGCTTTTTTCATAGGCCGTGACGAGGTTGGCCACCAGCTCCAACATCCGCTCTTTGGCTTCTGGCGGGAAGTGCTGTTTAACGTAGACCTTGCCAACGACCTCACCCAGCGTGCCATTGACCACGCCGACGCCACGGCGCCACATTGGTGGTTGCTCTTTCGTGCCCGCCAGCGTCGTGCCGTAAAACGCGAAGTTCTGCTGGTCCAGGTCGCTGGTCAGGCGACCCGCCGTGTTGTGTAGCGCGCTCCAGTAAAAGTAGGTTTTCCACGTATCGATATCGGTGTCGGCGATGATGCCGTCCAGCGCCTTCATGTAATCCGTCTCGAACAACACGAGAGCACCAATGTCTTCCATGTCCGCTTCTTTGAGAAAGCCGGCCCAGTTGAATTGCGGCATCATGGCTTGCAGGTCGTCAAGCTCAACGCTGTTGAAGTTCTCCGTGTAGCGACGTGATTGTTCTTTGCTCATGTTCTCCGCGGCGAGTCGCGTTTCCAGCGCCATGATGGTCTGCGCGGCCTCGGCGCCGCCAGGCAGCCCGGCGAGTTCGAACATTTTTTGTATGTGGTCAACGTATTGCTCGCGCAGCTGCGCCGACTTGTCGTCCGCTATAAAATAGTATTCCCGGTCCGGCAGGCCGAGACCGCTTTGGCTTGCGTAGATAACGTATTCAGTCGGGTTGCGGAAATCCGGTGTTTGACCGACGCCGAACGGTGCGTCGAGATTGCGCTTCACGGTTTCAGCAAAGTACACCGCGAGATCGTCGTGGCTTTTTATCGCAGCGATACGATCGAGCTCCGGTTGCAGCGGCCCGATACCTTTCGCGTCGCGCGCCTCTGTGTTCATGAAAGAGTTGTACAGATCGCCGACTTTTTGCTCGTCCGTGCCCGTCGCGAAGTCGCCACTGGCCGATTCGTCAATGATGAGCTTGACGTCTTCCTGCGCTTTGTCATTCAAGGTTGCGAAGACGC